>CAWUNP010000055.1:0-7562 GCA_963923805.1 uncultured Novosphingobium sp.
CATGCCGCCAGCGTTCGTTCTGAGCCAGGATCAAACTCTCAAGTTTGTGTCACGATGGTTGCGGCACGGACGTCTATGCACGAAGCATTTGGCCCGCCAACCGCAGCATCGAACTTCAGGAGCCGATACCTGCACTTGTCAAACGTAATGGATACGAAGGACATATAAGGCATCGACTTGATTAACCGGTACCCGGAGCCTGAAGCTCGCCGGACCGGGCGCCGTCGCCCACATGTCCCTTCATCTAAACTAACGATGTCAAAGAGCCACCAACCATGCCGCCGTAGCGACAAAATCAGGCGGACAACCTTCGTTCCCCGCTTTTTACTTCGGGGGACTTGTTGTCCGTCTATGTTGGCGACCGGGGCGGTGGGCCGTTTGAAGCGGCGTTCCCGTCCGGTGAACGGGCCTCTAAGCCTGCCCCTTGATTCGGTCAACAGCCTTTTTGCAATTTTATTTCACGGCACCGAAAAACGGCTGAATTCCGGGATTTTTTGGCCCTCAAAAATCTCCGTCGCCTGCATCGGCCGCCGAATCATGGCGGCTCATTGCCCGAATCTGGATCAGCCCGATTTGGCGTAAGTGCTTGATTAACGGCCCTGGCGTAGATTCGCAGCATGGTCGGCGCGGTGGAGAATCACTTTTCGCCGACCTCCGTGATTCGTCGAAAGGAGGGCGAATGACCTCTTTCCGGAAATCCCTGGCGCTGAACTTTGCCTCTTCCTCGGGGGCAACGGCCGTGCAGTTTCTGGTTTCGTTGGCCCTCGCCCGGATCCTGACCCCCGGCGAGATCGGGGTCTACTCCATCGCCGTCGTACTCGTGAACATCGCGCACGTGTTCCGCGACTTTGGCGTGAGCACCTATCTGCAGCGCGAAGCGGAGCTGACCGAGCGCAAGGTTCGCTCGGCGCTTGCGGCGGCCTATGTGATCGCCTGGTCGATCGGCGGGGCGCTGTTTACCGCCAGCGGCTGGACGGCCGGCTACTTTGGCCAGGCTGCGATTGGTCCGGTCATGCAGATCCTGGCCGCCAGTTTCCTGCTCATCCCGTTCATCTCGGTCGCGCTCGCTCTGCTGCTGCGCGAATATGATGCGCGCGGGATCGCCCTGGGGACCTTGTGGGGCACGATTGCCCATACCGCCACAAGCCTGCTGCTGGCGCTTCATGGTTTCGGTGCTGCCAGTCTGGCCTGGGCCAACCTTGCCAACGTGGCAGCCACCGGGCTGTGTTATCTATGGCTGCGTCCGAACAAGATGGTCTACCTACCGCGTTGGGGTGATGTTGGCGGCATCGTCTACTTCGGCAGCGGCGCCCTGCTTGCCAACCTGATCAAGTCGATCAACGATGCCCTGCCTGACCTGGTGCTGGGCAAACTTGGCTCAGCACAGCAGGTCGGTCTGGTCAGCCGCGCCAATTCCACGGTCCGCCTGTTTTTATACATAGCGGGATCGGCGATGACCTTTGGCTCGCAGACCTATCTGGCCAAGGCCCACCACGCGCGCGAACCGCTGGAGCCAATCCTCTATCGCGCCATTGCCCTGGTCACCGCCATCGGCTGGCCGATGCTGGCGGTTACGGCCGTGGCGGCGGACGAGGTAATTGCCGGGCTCTATGGCCCGGCCTGGCGGGCTGCCGCGCCGGCCGTCCTGCCCCTGGCGCTGATGACCGCGATCGAGCTGGTGTTCCACTACAAGGTGGCGGCCTTCAATGCGGTTGGCCGGCCCTACCTTGCCTCGATCCCGCTGCTGGTGACAGCAATCGCCAGACTGGTGCTGGCGGTGACGCTGTTCTCGGGCAGCATTATCTCCTTTGGCTGGGCGCTGATGCTGGCCACGCTGGTGACGGTGCCGGTCTGGCTGGTGCTTCAGAACAGGTATCTCGGTTGCCGGCCGGCGGCGCTCGCCCGCCAGCTGGCCCCCAGCGCGCTGCTGGCACTGGTGGCGGCAGTGCTGGCCTGGCTGGGGCTGGCCCTGGCGGACAGGCTGGGCATCGCGGCGCCGATCCCCCGGATGATGCTGCTGGCGGGCCCGGTCGGGCTGGTCTGGCTTGGCCTGCTGCGCGCCCTGTCCCATCCGCTCTATGCCGAGCTGCAACTGATCCTGCGCAATGTGCTGCCCGCTCGCTGGCAGTCCGATGTCCAGCCAACGGAGCCGGGTTAAGCCGTGGCCGGTCCGAATATCCTGTTCTGCATGCGGTACCCGGATGACGAAGGCTTCGTCTGGCAAACCGTCGCCCGGTTGCGCGACATGGTGGCCGGCGCGCTGGCCGACCGGCGCTGCCTGATTGCCTTTCCCGAACTCACCGGCCGATCAGTCCACCATTTTGAGTATCTGACGCCAGTCGCGCTTGATGCCTACCGCCTTGCCCCCGCCGACCGCGCCGCGTTGCGCCGGTTGGTAAGGGCAGAGCAGATCGGCACCATTGTCTATATGAGCGCCCTGCCCGCCACGCTCGATCTGAGGTTCCTGCGCGGACTGGGGCTGGCCACGATCAACACCGAAGAAGACAGCTTTGAACATTCCCGCCGCGATCCCCGGCATCGGCGATGGGCCAAGTTCATCGTCCGGCGACTGCTGAAGCGCCAGGTGCACGATCTCCACATCGCCAATTCGCAGGCGCAGGGCGATCTGCTCAAGAACCATGCCCAGGTCCCGCCCGAGCGGCTGGTCGTGATCCCCAACGGGATTGACTGCACGCGCTTCACGCCCGGCCAGGGGCAGCAGACGCCGGTGCTCGATCCGGCCCGCCGCTGGATTATCAGCGTCAGCCAGGCCCGCGCCGAAAAGCGGTTCGATCTGATCCTGCGCTGCGCCGCCCGGATCTTCACCCAGCCCGAAATGGCCGATGTGTCGCTGGTCTATGTCGGCGCGGGCGAGCAGCTCGCGTCATGGCAGCAATTGGCGAAAGACCTGGGGATCGCCGACCGGGTCCACTTTGCCGGGCGACAGGACGACCTGCTGCCGTGGTATCGCGCCGCCAGCCTGATGGTCCACGCGGCGCGTCGTGAAAGTTTTGGATTGGTCCTGGCCGAAGCGATGGGTTGCGCCCTGCCCGTGGTTGCCACCGCGGCGGCCGGCCCGCGAGAGGTGATCGACGATGGCGTTACCGGCCGCCTGGTCGCAATCGACAATGAGCACGCCTTCTGCACCGCGATCGAACATTACCTCGCCGATCCGGCGCTGGCCCGGGCGCATGGCCTGGCCGGGCACGAGCGGGTCAACCGGCTCTATTCGATCCACCGCCAGGCCGCGCAGATCGCCGCAGCGATCCGCCGGACCAGCCGCCCTCGCTAGACTGAAAGGTGCGCGATCGCCTGCCGCACGGCAGCGCGATAGGCGCCGCGGTGATACCGATAGGTGCCGATAAAGTGGGCCAGCCCGGCCGCTTCGCTGACCGGCTCGTTCCAGAAATTGACGTAGCGATCATAGGGCAGCAGCAAGGGATCGGGTTCGTTGGCGATCACGAAGCTGGAGGTGACCTGTTCGCTGCCCCATTCGGCCCAGTGCCGCGACCCGAGCAGGCGTTCGGCTTCGCGGGAGAAGGCTTCGGCCAGCCTGCGACCCTCTCCGCCCGGCGCGAAACCAGCAAAGCCGGAACAGCCGCGGACATAGCGCAACGCCGGATGATCCGGGATTTGCACCTGGCCCATCGCCTGCTCGATCGCGCTTTGCACGTGCTGGCGGCCAGCGCCCGGCTTCTTCCCGCCTGAACCGCCCACCTCCGGCAAGGACAGCAGGTCAGCCCCGCGCTCCCCCCGCAAGGTAAAGCTGCGACCGGCGGCAATGGCGGCCAGCACCTCTGGTACGGGGCCGAGCGTGACGGTATCGGAATCGAGCTGGATGACATAGTCGGTCTGGCGCAGGTCGAGGATCGTCAGCAGCCGTTCCCATGTCCCCCCGCGCGGGCAAGGGCCGGTATCGACTGCGGCAATCGGCGTGATAACCGGGTTATCGAGATGGTGTGCCAGCACGGCCTTGTCCGCCGCGGTCAGCGTGCCATCGTCCAGGATCGCAAAGCGGCCGCGCCCGAGATGCGCCTGAAACGACTTGGCTGCGACCAGATAGGGCAGCAGCACCCGGGTGCCGATCATCGAGAAGATGATCACACCATCCGCCCGCGCCCGCGCAGGCGGTGTTGCCAGCACGGCCCGGCAGCCCCGCAGAAAGCGATACTCGCGCAGCTTGCGCAGGGCCCGGTCGAACAGCTCTGTCATCGCGGGGCAGGCTAATAGCAAACCCGCGTTAATCAAAGACAAACCGGCAAATGCCCGGCCCTCGCGATCGACAGACGACATGGCCGCCGGGGCAGCACCATGATATACCGCCCGATCAGAGGAGCCTGCCATGCCCGCTTCCAGCCTGATGTCCCCCTTGCTGGCGCTGGCCGCCGGGCTGCCGCTGCTCGCCGGACAGGATGGTCAGCAACAGGCCACGCAAACCGATATCGTCGCGATCCGCCGCGATCAGTGGAGCCGGATGACCGTTCCGGTCAGGCTTGGGGCGCAGGGCCCCTTTGCCTTCCTGATCGATACCGGATCGCAGAACACGGTCCTGTCGCGCGACCTGGCGCAGCGGCTGGCGCTGGTGCCCAACCGCAAGGCGCGGCTGGTCAGCGTGGCCGGCACGCAGATCGTCGATACGGTCGAACTCGACCAGGTCGATCTTGGTCGGCGCTCCTACTACGGGCTGACCGCGCCCTTGCTGGACAGCGAGCATATGGGGGCCGACGGGATCCTGGGGCTTGATAGCCTGCAGGGCCAGCGCGTGCTGGTCGATTTCAAGAGGGGCCTGATGGCGATTGACGATGCCAGAAACCTGGGCGGCAACCGCGGGTTCGAGATCGTGGTAGAGGCCCGCCGCCGCTCCGGCCAGCTGATCATGGCCGATGCCAAGCTGGAGGGGATCAAGGTCCAGGTGGTGATCGACACCGGTGCTGAAACCTCGATCGGCAACCTGCCTTTGCAGCGCGCCCTTTCAAAGAAGCGCGCCCACGACAAGATTGAGCTGCTCAGCGTGACCGGCGATCAGGTCAAGGCCGATCTGGGCTATGCGCGCTGGCTGGAGATTTCGGAAGTCCGGTTCAACAATGTTGCCATCGCCTATACCGATGCCCCGGCCTTCGCGGCGCTGAACCTCGACAAGCGACCCGCGCTCTTGCTGGGTATGCGCGATCTGCGCAGCCTTGATCGCCTGGCGATCGACTTCGCCACCCGCCGGGTCCTGTTTGACATCCCGTCAGGCGCGCTCTGACTGGCCTTTTCGGCACGGCGCCCTAGATAGAAGCCATGCCACCCGAAAATCCGACCGACAAAACCGCCCGCCACGATGGCTGGGGCACGCTGCGGCGCTTCCTGCCCTATCTCTGGCCCGAACATGACTGGGCGCTGCGCGGGCGGATCATCGGCGCGCTGGCACTGATCCTGCTTTCCACGGCAACGCAATTCGCCCTGCCCTATTTCCTGAAGTGGGCGGTCGACGCGATGAGCGTAACCGGGAGCCGCGTGGCGACGTTCGCCATGCTGTTCGTGCTGGCCTATTCGGCGGCGCGATTGGGCGGCGTGGTGTTCGACAATCTGCGCAACATCGTGTTTGAACGCGTTGGCCAGCAGGCGACAGCCCACCTGGCCGAGAACGTCTTCACCCGCCTGCACCGCCTGTCGTTGCGGTTCCACCTGGCCCGCCGCACCGGAGAGGTCACCAAGGTGATCGAACGCGGAACCAAGAGCATCGACACGATGCTCTATTTCATGCTGTTCAACATTGCCCCCACGATCATCCTGCTGCTGGGCGTGGCGGTGATCTTCTATATCAATTTCGGCTGGCCGCTGGTGATCTCCACCGCCGTGGCCGTGGTCGCCTATATCTGGACCACGCGCGCGATCACCGAATGGCGCACCAAGCTGCGCGAACAGATGAACCGGCTGGATGGCCAGGCCCTGTCGCGCGCGGTCGATTCGCTGCTCAATTACGAGACGGTGAAGTACTTCAACGCCGAAGCGCGCGAGGAAGCGCGCTATGCCCAGGCGACCCAGGCCTATGCCAAGGCCGCCGTGAAGAGCGAAAACAGCCTTGGCCTGCTCAACATCGCGCAAGCGGTGATCACCAACCTGCTGATGGCCGTCGCCATGGCGCTGACCGTGCGCGGCTGGGCCCGCGGCGAATACAGCGCCGGGCAGCTGGTCTTCGTCCAGACCTATCTGGCTCAGCTGTTCCGCCCGCTTGACATGCTGGGCATGGTCTATCGCACGATCCGGCAGGGTCTGACCGACATGGCCGACATGTTCCGGCTGATCGATACCGAGGTGGAAGTGCGCGACGCGCCCGGCGCACCCGCGCTGCAGGTGAAGCGCCCGACGCTGGTCTTTGACAATGTGGTCTTCGGCTATGACCGGGACCGGACCATCCTGAACGGCCTGTCGTTCGAAGTTCCGGCCGGCAGCCAGGTGGCGATCGTCGGCCCTTCGGGTGCCGGCAAGAGCACGATCGCCCGGCTGGTCTTCCGTTTCTATGATCCGTGGAGTGGCCGCATTCTGATCGACGGGCAGGATATTGCCAAGGTCACCCAGGCCAGCCTGCGCGCCCAGATCGGGATCGTCCCGCAGGATTCAGTCCTGTTCAACGAAACCATCGGCTATAACATTGCCTATGGCCGCGATGGGGCCTCGCTGGCCGATGTGGAGCAGGCCGCCCGCGATGCCGCGCTGATAGACCTGATCGGTCGCCTCCCCGCCGGGTTCGAAACCGAAGTGGGGGAACGCGGGCTCAAGCTCTCGGGCGGGGAAAAGCAGCGCGTCGCGATTGCGCGCACGCTGGTCAAGAATCCGCCGATCCTGCTGCTCGACGAGGCCACCAGTGCGCTCGACACCCGCACCGAGCAGGACGTGCTGGCCACACTGCACCGCGTCAGCTCCGGCCGGACCTCGCTTTCGATCGCGCACCGGCTGTCGACCATTGCCGATGCCGATAGGATCCTGGTGCTCAACGCCGGGCAATTGGCAGAAGCGGGAACCCATAGCGAACTGCTGCGCCGCGACGGGCTTTATGCCGAAATGTGGGCGCGCCAGGCCGAAGCTGCCGAGCAGATCGACGAAGCCGCCGAATAACGGCTTACATGACGACGTCTGCTTCCTTCCAGACCACCGCCTGGGCGGCCTTCATGCACCCCGCTTCCTGATCCCAGGCGAGGACCGGCGAGCCATAAAGCCGCCAGCCCTGCTCCAGCGCTTCGGACACGCGTTCACAGAAGGCGCGGTCATCCTTGCCGGTCAGCAGGCGATAGATCGGGCGGTCATCAGGGGTCTTCATGGGCGCGAACCTAGGGCGCTCGGTACGGTGCTGGCAAGCCGGTTTCGGATCGTCTCGCAGCAGGACCGGGATGCCCCGCCGCCGCCCGCAAGGCGGAACAGCATGACCGCCAAGGGCCTTCGGTCGAGTCTCTGCAATCACGAAAGGATCGCAAGATGGAACGAGGACAATATCGCGAAAGCGAAGGCCGGGGTCGCAGCTCGTCGGGCTCGCGCGGCGGATATGGCGATGATCGTTACGAAAGCCGTGGCGGTCGCGG
>CAWUNP010000056.1:0-7398 GCA_963923805.1 uncultured Novosphingobium sp.
GAGGCACCGGCAAGTTGACACAGTTGACACTGAGTCTGCTTCTCCCAACAGGCTGAAGCCCGCACAATTGCGCCATTTTTCCTGCAAAATGGCGTGAATCGCTCCCCGAAAAAATAAAAAACCGCGCGCCTTTGGGGGGGGCGGAAGGCCGACGATGGGAAAGAGCAGCGCGGAGGATAGCAGGGGGCGGGGGAGTAGGAAAATGGTTGGTTTTCAGCGGTAGATTCAAACTTTCGCGCGATATCAATAGTATGAGTTTGCACGTATAGGAAAAGTCAATAAAAACAGGTCGCTAACAGGAGGCGACCATGCGGCTTGGCTGGGACGAGATCAAACGCCGCGCCAAGGCGTTCAGCGAACGCCACGCGGACAAAAGCGATGAGCGCGCTGATGCGCAGCTGTTCGTGAATGACTTCTTCAAGATTTTCGGAATGTCATCGCGCCAGATCGGGCGCTACGAACGCCGCGTGGCAGACGTTTCGCACAAGCAGCGCGGCTACATCGACTTCTTCTGGCCCGGTCAGATCATCGTCGAGATGAAATCACTCGGCAAAAGCCTGATTGCGGCAGAGCAGCAGGCGCTGGACTACATCGATGGCGTTCACCCGACTGAGCGTCCGCGCTTTGTGCTGGCTTGTGATTTCCAGAACTGGCGGTTGGTTGATCTGGAGGAAAAGTGCCAGATCGAATTCAAGCTGGCAGACCTGCACAAGCATATGGAGGCCTTTGCCTTCATCCAGGGCCGCAAGGTCACGTTCGAAACCCAGGCCAGCGTCACCATCAAGGCGGCTGAGCTGATGGGCAAGCTGCACGATGCGCTGGAAGGGTCAGGCTATACCGGGCACGATCTGGAACAGCTGCTGGTGCGGCTGCTGTTTTGCCTGTTTGCCGATGATACCGGCATCTTTCAGCCTAAGGATATTTTCCTCCAGCTGATCGATAACGACACCCGGCCAGATGGAACCGACACTGGCAACGTGCTGGCCGAATTGTTTGACGTGCTCGATACGCCCGAAGGGCAGCGGCTGGCGGGCACATCGGCTGAACTTGATGCCTTCCCCTATATCAATGGCGCGCTGTTCCGGCGGCAGCTGCGCGTGCCAAAGTTCGATACCAAGATGCGCGACCTGCTGCTGGAAGCAGCCCGGCACGATTGGTCAGGGGTCTCGCCAGCAATTTTCGGTTCGCTGTTCCAATCGGTGATGGATGCCAAGGAGCGGCGGGCCAAGGGCGCGCATTACACGACCGAAGCCAATATCCTGAAGGTGATCGGGCCGCTGTTCCTGGATGAGCTGAAGGCCGAACTGGCAGCGATCAAGGAACGGCGCACCGGCCAGGAAAAGGCCTTGGCCGAATTTCAGGCCAAGCTGACCCGGCTGACCTTCCTTGATCCGGCCTGCGGCTGCGGCAACTTTCTGGTGATCGCCTATCGCGAAATCCGGCGGCTGGAACTGGATGCGCTGCGGGCCCAATATGGCGACCAGCAGATCGACGCCGCGCTGCTGGCGCGGGTCAATGTCGGTCAGTTCTTCGGGATCGAATATCAGGAATTCCCCGCCCGCATTGCCGAAGTGGCCATGCGGATGATGGACCACATCGCCAATAATGAGATCAACGAGGCCTTCCGCCTCAACTATGCGCGCATTCCGCTGTCAGACACGGCCCATATCCTCCACGCCGACGCGCTGGAAACGGACTGGTCCAGCCTGCTGCCGCCCGACAAGTGCCGCTACATCATGGGCAATCCACCGTTTGTGGGGGCGAAGTTCCAAAGCGAGGAGCAGCGCCTGCAAGTGCGCCGCATTGCCGGGCTGGGCGGAACCGGCGGAACGCTGGATTACGTAGCAGCATGGTTCATCAAGGCCGGACAGTTCGCGAAAGCGAACCCGCGCATTCGCGTGGCCTTCGTTTCGACCAATTCGATCTGCCAAGGGGAGCAGGTGGCGCAGCTCTGGCCGATCCTGTTTGACCGATGCGGGCTGGAAATTGCCTTTGCCCACCGCACCTTCAGCTGGGGCAGCGAGGCGCGCGGCAAGGCCCATGTTCACGTGGTGATCGTCGGACTGGCGCACCGCGATTTCGAACCTGATGAGAAGCGGCTGTTCAGCTATCCGGACATTAAGGGCGATCCAGTGGAGAGCCGGCACGCCGCGTTGACCGCTTATTTGTTCGATGCGCGCGGGGTGGCCAATCGGCATCTGGTGGTGAAGGAGGAGAGCAAACCAATCAACGGTGCGCGCAGAGTAAAGTCCGGCGTGCAGATGATCGACAATGGCATTCTGACATTCACCCGTGAAGAAATGCAGAGTTTCCTCAATTCGGAGCCAAAGGCGCAACCATTGTTCCGGGAATTTCTTGGGGGCGATGAGTATATCAACGGGTTCAGCCGATGGACTTTGTATCTCGCTGATGCCGATCCAGTGCTGCTGCGCAGCTTGCCGCAAGTGACTGACCGGATGCGCCAACTCAAGTTGTATCGGGCGAGTAGCAATCGGGCCAGTACGAAGGCGATGGCGGATTATCCGACTAAGTTAGGTGTCGATGAACGTCTTGATGCGGACTATCTTGTGATCCCAAACACAAGTTCTGAGAGACGTGAATATGTGCCGATAGGCTGGTTGAGCACCGACGTCATCGCTAGCCAGAAATTGCGGATTTTGCCCGATGCCTCGCTCTGGGAATTTGGAGTGATTACCAGCAGTGCTCACATGGCATGGCTAGCTTATGTGGGAGGACGGCTGGAGAGCCGATTTAGCTATACCCATGGCCTCGTCTACAACACCTTCCCATGGCCAGATGCTAAACCCGCCCAGCGGGAGAAGATCGAAGCGCATGCTCAAGCCGTGCTCGATGCCCGCGCTGTCCACACCACCTCCAGCCTGGCCGATCTCTATGATCCCGACACCATGCCCGCCAACCTGCGCAAGGCCCATGCCGCGCTCGATCTGGCGGTGGACCGGCTCTATCGGGCCGCACCCTTTGCCAGCGACCGCGACCGGGTGGAGCATCTGTTCGGGCGGTACGAGGCGCTGGTCAATCCGCTCGAACGGATCGGTGCGGCCAAGAACAAGCGGGTTGCGCGCAAGAATGCGCAGCTGGACCCCGGATCAAGTCCGGGGTGACGGGCTGAGTGGCCTAAGCCGGGGCAGGGTGGCTGCCTTCCCCCTTGATGGGGGAAGGATAGGGAGACTTGGCAGCGAAGCTGCCTAGTCGAAGTTGGATGGGGGTGACGACGCCGCTGATGAAACGGAACCCGCCGCCGCTCAACGTCACCCGCGCCCGCGCCATGCGGCGTGAGCCGACCGATGCAGAGGCGGCGCTGTGGTTGATCCTGCGCCGCGAATTTGGCGTGTGGCGCTTTCGCCGCCAGGTGCCGCTGGGCTGGGGCATTGCCGATTTTGCCAGCCACCGCGCGCGGCTGGTGATCGAGTGTGACGGCGGGCAGCACGGCTCCGGCGATCGGGCGCGCGATGCCGCGATCACGGCCGAGGGTTATCGCGTGCTGCGGTTTTGGAATAGCGACGTGCTGGGCAACCCGGATGGGGTGGCGGAGGTGATTGGGGGGATGCTGGCTGGATTGTCACCCCCATCCAACCTGCGCTAGCCGATTGTATCGGCAAGCTGCGGTATCCTTCCCCCATCGAGGGGGAAGGGGGGATTGCGCCCATTCTCCTTGACCAACCGCCGGATTTCACCTAGGGGCCGCGCTCTTCCGGACTGGTTCCGGTTTGAGCTGAACATTGCCGGGGCGCCTGCTTTCACAGGTAATCCGTCAAAGTAACCCGGTCTTTTCAGCCGGGTGGAGCGTTTTCGGCTCGCGCCTTACGGCCTGAGGCTCCCGCCTTCGCGGGAGATCACACGGTCCCATTCGCGCGATTCGGTTCCTTCACCTTGCCGCTTGGACCACAACCAAGGTGAAGAGTACTTCATGCCTACGATTAACCAGCTGATCCGCAAGGGTCGCGAACCGCAGAAGGCCAAGAGCAAGGTCCCTGCGATGGAACAGAACCCGCAGAAGCGCGGCGTCTGCACCCGCGTTTACACCACCACCCCGAAGAAGCCGAACTCGGCACTTCGCAAGGTTGCCAAGATCCGTCTGACGAACTCGCGCGAAGTGATTTCGTACATTCCGGGTGAAGGCCACAACCTGCAGGAGCACTCGGTGGTGCTGATCCGCGGCGGCCGTGTGCGCGACCTTCCCGGCGTGCGCTATCACGTGCTGCGCGGCGTGCTCGATACCCAGGGTGTCAAGGACCGCAAGCAGAGCCGTTCGAAGTACGGCGCCAAGCGTCCGAAGTGACCTGATGTGAGCCCCCGCGAAGGCGGGGGTCTCAGGCCATTACCAAGGTTCCTCATTGCTGCCTGAGGCCCCCGCCTTCGCGGGGGAGCAGCAAGGGAAGATAAAAGGAATACAAACGATGTCACGTCGTCGTCGTCCCGAGAAGCGGGAAATCCTGCCTGATCCGAAGTTCAACGATCAGATCCTGTCGAAGTTCATGAACAACCTCATGCTCGATGGTAAGAAGTCGGTTGCCGAAAGCATCGTCTACGGTGCCCTCGAAACCATGGAAACCCGCGCCAAGAGCGATCCGGTTGCGCTGTTCCACGATGCGCTGAACAATGTGAAGCCGCAGATCGAAGTCCGCAGCCGCCGCGTTGGTGGTGCGACCTATCAGGTTCCGGTTGAAGTTCGCCCGGAACGCGCCCAGGCCCTGGCCATTCGCTGGCTGATCTCGGCCGCGCGTAACCGCAGCGAAACCACCATGAGCGCGCGCCTCTCGGCCGAGCTGCTGGACGCTGCCAACAACCGCGGCAACGCGGTGAAGAAGCGCGAAGACACCCACCGCATGGCCGACGCGAACCGCGCGTTCAGCCACTACCGCTGGTAAAGGACACCCCCTATCATGGCACGCAGCCATCCTCTCGAACGGTACCGCAACTTCGGTATTATGGCGCACATTGACGCCGGCAAGACCACCACGACCGAGCGTATCCTTTACTACACCGGCAAGTCCTACAAGATCGGCGAAGTCCACGACGGCGCCGCCACCATGGACTGGATGGAGCAGGAGCAGGAACGCGGGATCACGATCACCTCGGCCGCGACCACCTGCATCTGGCAGGATCACCGCCTGAACATCATCGACACCCCGGGCCACGTTGACTTCACCATCGAAGTCGAACGTTCGCTCCGCGTGCTCGACGGCGCGGTTGCTGCTTTCGACGGCGTTGCCGGCGTTGAGCCGCAGTCGGAAACCGTGTGGCGCCAGGCGGACAAGTACAAGGTTCCGCGGATGTGCTTCATCAACAAGCTCGACCGCACCGGTGCCAACTTCTACTACTGCGTCCAGACGATCATCGATCGCCTGGGTGCCACCCCGGCGGTGCTCTACCTGCCGATCGGCGCTGAAAGCGATTTCAAGGGCCTGGTCGACCTCGTCGAGAACCGTGCAATCATCTGGAAGGATGAAAGCCTGGGCGCCGAATTCTTCTATGAAGAAATCCCGGCTGACCTGGCCGACAAGGCTGCCGAATATCGCGAAAAGCTGATCGAACTTGCCGTTGAGCAGGACGATGCCGCGATGGAAGCCTACCTCGAAGGCAACGAGCCCGACGTCGCCACGCTGAAGAAGCTGATCCGCAAGGGCACGCTGAACCAGTCGTTCGTGCCGGTGCTGTGCGGCTCGGCGTTCAAGAACAAGGGCGTTCAGCCCCTGCTCGACGCCGTGGTCGACTACCTGCCTTCGCCGCTCGACATCGAAGACGTGCAGGGCATCAACCCGGACACCGAAGAAGCTGACAGCCGCGCCACGGCTGACGACGCGCCGTTCTCGGCGCTGGCGTTCAAGATCATGAACGACCCGTTCGTCGGCTCGCTGACCTTCACCCGCATCTATTCGGGCACGCTGACCAAGGGCAGCTACCTGAACTCGGTGAAGGGCAAGAAGGAAAAGGTTGGCCGCATGCTGCTGATGCATGCCAACAGCCGCGAAGACATCGAAGAAGCCCATGCGGGCGACATCGTGGCGCTGGCCGGTCTGAAGGAAACCACCACCGGCGATACGCTGTGCTCGGAAAAGCAGCCGATCATTCTGGAACGGATGGAATTCCCCGAGCCGGTGATCGAACTGTCGGTGGAACCGAAGACCAAGGCTGACCAGGAAAAGATGGGCATCGCGCTCAACCGCCTGGCCGCCGAAGACCCTTCGTTCCGCGTTTCGACCGACCATGAATCGGGCCAGACGATCATCAAGGGCATGGGTGAACTTCACCTCGAAATCCTGGTCGATCGCATGAAGCGCGAATTCAAGGTTGAGGCCAACGTCGGTGCGCCGCAGGTGGCTTACCGCGAATACCTCTCGAAGCCGGTCGATATCGACTACACCCACAAGAAGCAGTCGGGTGGTACCGGTCAGTTCGGTCGCGTGAAGGTCAAGGTCACGCCGGGCGAGCGCGGTTCGGGCTTCGTCTTCAAGGATGAAATCAAGGGCGGTAACATTCCGAAGGAATATATCCCCGCGATTGAAAAGGGCTTCCGTGAAACTGCCGAAACCGGCAGCCTCATCGGCTTCCCGATCATCGACTTCGAAGTCCTGCTTTATGACGGTGCGTACCACGACGTCGACTCGTCGGCCCTGGCCTTCGAAATCGCCGCCCGCGGTGCGATGCGCGAAGTTGCCCAGAAGTCGGGCATCAAGCTGCTCGAACCGATCATGAAGGTCGAGGTGATCACGCCTGAGGAATACCTCGGTGACGTGATTGGCGACATCAACTCGCGTCGTGGCCAGATCCAGGGCACGGACTCGCGCGGTAATGCCCAGGCAGTGACCGCCATGGTCCCGCTGGCGAACATGTTCGGTTACGTGAACCAGCTGCGCTCGTTCACCCAGGGCCGGGCGAACTACTCGATGTTCTTCGACCACTATGATGAAGTCCCGGCGAATGTCGCGACCGAGATCAAGGAGAAGCTTGCCTAACCGGCAAGATGATACTAGGGGCGGCGCCTGATTCAGCGGGCGCCGTCCAAACCCCGCAGATTCAATTCAAAGCGAAAGAAGGTTTGAGACAATGGCTAAGGCTAAGTTTGAGCGGACCAAGCCGCACTGCAACATCGGCACCATCGGTCACGTTGACCACGGTAAGACCACGCTGACCGCCGCAATCACCAAGGTGATGGCTGAAGTGAACGGCGGTGAAGCCGTTGACTTCGCAAACATCGACAAGGCTCCCGAAGAGCGCGAGCGTGGCATCACCATCTCGACCGCTCACGTCGAGTACGAAACCGCTGCCCGTCACTACGCGCACGTCGACTGCCCGGGCCACGCTGACTATGTGAAGAACATGATCACCGGCGCTGCCCAGATGGACGGCGGCATTCTCGTCGTTTCGGCCACCGAC
>CAWUNP010000057.1:0-7396 GCA_963923805.1 uncultured Novosphingobium sp.
GTGGGCTCGGAGATGTGTATAAGAGACAGGGATGGCGGCCATCGCCGAAAGTCGCCAGCTGGAGATCCTGTCCAACCTGTTCCAGAACCGCCTGCTTGACGCGATGCGCGAGAAGCTGGGGGCAGCCTATGCGCCGCAGGTGCTCAATTCTTGGCCGCAAGACCTTGAAAACGGCGGCTCGATCACGGCCATGGCCCAGCTTGCACCGCAGTCGGTGCCGGCCTTCTTTGCCACGGCAGAGGAAATCGCGGCCGATCTGATCGCCCGTCCGCCCAGCGCCGATGAGCTGGAACGGGTGGTTGAGCCGCTGCGCCAGCAAATCTCGCGCGCCAGCACCAGCAGCGCCTTCTTCATGTACCAGCTGGAAGGGGCGACCAGCGAGCCGGCCAAGTTCGAGGCGCTGCGCACCCTGCTGCCGGACTACACCCGCACCACGCCCGAAGCGATGCAGGCGCTGGCCCGCAAATATCTGCAGCCGGGTCGGTCCTGGCGCTTGCAGATCATGCCGCAGGGCAAGGCCGTGCCGATTGTTCCGGCCAAGGCGGGCAAGCCGGTCACCCAATCCGGGATGGTGGGGCGCTAGGCGACATAAAATTACCTGATTGGCCTGATCGGCTTTTCGTCTTTTGCAATTGCGAAGAGACGGCGCTATGGCGCGCGCTCGAAAAGGAGCAGAAAAGTGGCAAGTAACTGGACCCCCGAAACCTGGCAATCGCGCGAAGCCCGGCACCTGCCGGTCTATCCGGACGCGGCCGCACTCGGCAAGGTAACCGATACGCTGACCACCTTTCCGCCGCTGGTCTTTGCTGGCGAAGCCCGCGCGCTGAAGGCCGATCTGGCGCAGGTTGCGGCCGGCAAGGGCTTCCTGCTGCAGGGCGGTGACTGCGCCGAGAGCTTTGCCGAATTCCACCCGAACAATATCCGGGATACCTTCCGCGTGCTGCTGCAGATGGCCGTCGTGCTGACCTTTGCCAGCAAGCAGCCGGTGATCAAGGTTGGCCGCCTGGCCGGCCAGTTCTCCAAGCCGCGTTCTTCGCCGGTCGAGGTGGTCGACGGGGTGGAACTGCCCAGCTACCTGGGTGACAACATCAACGGGATCGAATTCACCCCCGAAGCCCGCATTCCCGATCCGCAGCGCCTGCTGCAGGGCTATTCGCAATCGGCTGCCACGCTCAACCTGGTGCGCGCCTTCTCGACCGGCGGCTATGCCAACCTGCGCCAGGTCCACCAGTGGACGCTCGATTTCATGGGCCGTTCGCCCTGGGCTGACAAGTTTGCCGAAATCAGCACCCGCATCGGTGAAGCGCTGGACTTCATGGAAGCCTGCGGGATCGATCCGCGCACCGTGCCGCAGCTGCAGGGCACCAGCTTCTACACCAGCCACGAAGCGCTGCACCTGCCGTTCGAACAGGCCATGACCCGGCAGGATTCGCTGACCGGCGACTGGTACGATACCTCGGCCCATATGCTGTGGATCGGGGACCGGACCCGCTTCGAAGGTTCGGCGCACGTCGAGTTCCTGCGCGGGGTTGGCAATCCGATCGGGTTCAAGTGCGGGCCCAGCCTGCAGCCGGACGAACTGCTGCGCCAGCTCGACACGCTCAACCCGGCGCGCGAGGCCGGCCGGATCACCCTGATCAGCCGCTTTGGCGATGACAAGGTGGAGGCAGGGCTTGCCCCGCTGGTGCGCGCGGTGAAGCGTGAAGGCCACCCGGTGGTCTGGTCATGTGATCCGATGCACGGCAACGTGATCAAGGCCAGCAGCGGCTACAAGACCCGTCCGTTTGACCGGATCCTCAACGAAGTGCGCGGCTTCTTCGCCGTCCACCGCGCCGAAGGCACCCATGCCGGCGGTATCCATATCGAGATGACCGGGCAGGACGTGACCGAGTGCGTCGGCGGGGCCGTGGCGATCAGTTCCGATACGCTGGCCGATCGCTATCACACCCATTGCGACCCGCGCCTAAATGCCGCCCAGTCGCTTGAGCTGGCCTTCCTGCTGGCCGATATGCTCAACGCCGAAGCGGTCGAACGCGGCCAGCGCGCCGCGTGATCACGCGCGAATTGCTGGGCACGGCCCAGGTCCCCGGCGGCGAGGAGCTGAAGCTCTTTGCCCACGGCCGCGATTTCATGATCGTGATGGGCCATAACGAGCTGATGAGCACCCGCATGCGCGGCTCGGAAGAGGCGCTGGCGACAATGACGCTCGATCGGCTTGAGGGCCGCACGGCGCCGAACCTGCTGATCGGCGGCTATGGCATGGGCTTCACCCTGCGCGCCGCGCTGGCCCGGCTTGGGCCGCAAGGCCGGGTGACCGTGGCCGAACTGGTGCCCGAGATCATCGAATGGGCGCGCGGGCCCATGGCCGAAGTGGCCGCCGGCTGCCTGGATGATCCCCGCGTCCGGCTGGTGATGGACGATGTCGGTGATGCGATCCTGCTGGATGTCGATAACGGCCCAGACGGGCTGGTCCGCGCCGAGAACAACCGGCTCTATTCCAAATCCGGCCTGCACAATGCCCGCAAGGCCCTGGCGCCGGGCGGCGTGCTGGCGATCTGGTCAGCCGCGCGCGATGACAAGTTCGTCCGCCGGCTCGAAAGTGTCGGCTTCACGGTTGACGAGGTTGAGGTCCGCGCGCGCTATGATGCCCAGGGCAAGGGCAAAGGCCCGCGCCATGTCATCTGGTTTGCCACCGAAGCGCTTTAGGGCAGCAGCAGGGTTGATCCCACCGTCCGGCGGGCTTCCAGATCGCGATGCGCCTGGGCTGCATCAGTCAGCGCATAGGTCTGCCCGATCGAAACCTTGACCAGTCCCTGCGCGATCATCTCCCAGACCTTGGCAGCGCCAGCGCGCGCCTCTGCTGGATCGCGGTAATAGTCATAAACGCCGGGGCGGGTCACGAACAGCGATCCGCGGGTGGCAAGATCGCGCAGGGCCACGCCGGTAACCGGGCCGCTGGCATTGCCGAAGCTGACGATGGTTCCGCGTGGTCCCAAGCAATCCAGCGAGGTTTGCCAGTTGGCCATGCCAACCCCGTCGTAAGACACGCGCACGCCCTTGCCGCCGGTGGTTTCGCGCACCTTGGCAACCAGGTCCGGATCGTCAGACAGGAACACTTCTTCCGCACCGCAGGCCTGGGCTAGCGCGGCCTTGTCCGCCGAACCGACCGTACCGATTACCCGGACCCCGCGCGCCTTGAGCCATTGCAGCAGCAATTGGCCCACACCGCCGGCCGCGGCTGGCACCATGGCCCATTCGCCGGCAGCCACCGGGGCGCAGCGTTCGGCCAGCATTTCAGCCGTAGCACCCTTGAGAAAGGCTGCCGCGGCGATGCGCGGGTCAATTGCTTCGGGCAGGGCGAACACGTCTTTGGCGGCCACAATCCGCGCCGTGGCATAGGCCCCGGGGGCGCCGCCAAAGGTTGCGGCGCGCATGCCGGGGGCCAGATGGCTCACGCCAGGGCCAATCGCTTCAACCACGCCGGCCGCCTCAAAACCCAGGCCGCTGGGCAGTCTGGCAGAATAGAGCCCGGTGCGCAGATAGGTGTCGATGAAGTTCAGCCCGATGGCTTCATGCCGCAGCAGCACTTCGCCCGGTCCGGGAGCAGGCAGATCGACTGTGCGCCATTCGATGACCTCTGGGCCACCAGTCGCCGCGATAAAGGCTTGGACTGCTTGCATTGCCTAGCTCCGATCATGCGAAACTGGCTGGGGCGGAAGGATTCGAACCTTCGCATGCCGGTACCAAAAACCGGTGCCTTACCGCTTGGCTACGCCCCAGCAAGCCGCGCGGCCTTTAGCACGCCGCGCGGCAGAGGGAAGGGGGCTATTGCTCTTCGGGCAGATTATCGAAGTCGGCCGCCGAATGGCGTTCGATCAGCCCGGTGGGCAGATTGACGCGCAAGCCGCGCTTTACCGCCGGCCGCGCCAGGATTTCCTCCACCCAGCGGCCCAGGTTGGTATATTCATGCATCGACAGGAACGTGGCCGCATCACCATAGGCCTTGCCGCGATAGAGCAGGCCCAGCCAGGCAAAGGCGGCCATGTCGGCAATCGAATAGTCGTCTCCGGCCAGGAACCGGGCTTCGGCCAGCCGCTTGTCCACCACGTCGCACAGGCGCTTGGTTTCCATGGCGTAGCGGTCGATCGCATATTCGATCTTGAACGGGGCGTAGGCATAGAAATGCCCGAAGCCGCCACCGATGAAGGGGGCGCTGCCCATCTGCCACATCAGCCATGAAAGACACTCGGCCCGGCCCTTGGCATCGGTCGGGATGAAGGCGCCGAACTTTTCGGCCAGATGCAGCAGGATCGCGCCGCTTTCGAACAGCCGGACCGGCTCCGGGCCGGACCGGTCGAGCAGGGCCGGGATCTTGGAATTGGGATTGATCGAAACGAAGCCCGAACCGAACTGGTCACCTTCGCGGATATTGATCAGCCAGGCATCGTATTCCGCGCCGCTGTGGCCGGCTTCCAGCAGTTCCTCCAGCAGGATCGTCACCTTCTGGCCGTTGGGCGTGCCGAGCGAATAGAGTTGGAAGGGGTGCTGACCAACCGGCAGTTCCTTGTCATGCGTCGCGCCGGAAACCGGGCGGTTGATGCTGGCGAATTGCCCGCCGTTTTCCTTGTTCCAGGTCCAGACCTTGGGAGGGGTATATTCGGCATCGGCCATCGCGGGGCACCTTCCTGTTTTTCTGAACGCCGAAAGTGGCGGCGCAGCGGCCATCGCGCAAGAGGGCAGTAAGGCCGGCGCCCATCACCCTGAAATTAAACCCCGATTGCCCGACCAAAGGTGCTCGGCAGTCAATTGCCTTGTGTGTTTACAGGATGTTAAACAAGGTTAACTAACCCTTTCGATATGGCAGCCCTTGCGTTCAACTTCTTCCGATCCCCGAGTCCTGCGCCGGTGCAAGCCCCGCAGCTGGTTGCAGCCGATGCCGCAGGCTTGCGGACGATGACGCGGGAAATTCCCCGCAAATGGCAGCTGCTTGATGCGCTGACCGCCGAACTGGGCCGGCTTGCCGGGGTGGAAACCATCGCCAAGCGTCCGGACCAGTAGGTCTTCCCGATCGCGGCAGAGCTGGTTGGCGGCGATCTGCGCGATCACATCGCGGCGGGATTGACCGATCTGATCGCGCTGCTGGAACCCGCTGTGGAAGCATTCAGCCGGGCCGAGCGGCT
Organism: uncultured Novosphingobium sp.; assembly: GCA_963923805.1. Lineage (GTDB taxonomy): Bacteria > Pseudomonadota > Alphaproteobacteria > Sphingomonadales > Sphingomonadaceae > Novosphingobium. The sequence continues at coordinate 5,181 of CAWUNP010000057.1, forward strand.
AAGCCCGGGCGATCTGGCGCAGGTTCACGGCCTGCTCGAACGGGTTACCGCCACGCCGGCTGCGGATGGTGGCGGCCGTTCCCAGTGGCGAAGCCTGAGCGGCAAATAGCCCGTTTACATTGCAGTGCAGCACGGCTAAGCGCGCCACCATGCTGATGGCCACTACCAAGCCGATTACCATCAAACCGACTCGCTGCGGCGGGGCGGTTCGTGGTGCGCGCTGGACCAAGGCGTAATCCAAACGAACCAAGCCCCGCGCGAGCTGCGGGGCCTTCATCAGCAAGCGCCAGGTTCCCGCAAACTCCCGCAAACCGGAGATGTGAGAATGGTGCAGAGATTTTCCCAGGGTCAGCAGTTGAACGTCGGCGTGGTCGGCGCGACCGGGCTGGTCGGCTCGATGATGCGCGAACTGCTGGCTGAACGGAACTTCCCGGTCGGCACATTGCGGCTGTTCGCCTCGGCCCGCTCGGCTGGCAAGCAGGTGGATTTCAACGGCACGGCCGTGATGGTGGAAGATGCCGAAACGGCTGACTTCGCCGGGCTCGACGTGGTGTTCTTCTCGGCCGGGGGCTCAACCTCAAAGGCGCTGGCCCCCAAGGCCGCCGCGGCCGGGGCAATCGTGATCGACAACAGCTCGGCCTGGCGCTCCGATCCGGAAGTGCCGCTGGTCGTGGCCGAAGTGAACCCCGATGCCCTGGCCTCGATCCCCAAGGGCATTGTCGCCAATCCGAACTGCACCACCATGGCCGTCATGCCGGCGCTCAAGCCGCTGCACGATGAAGCCGGGCTCAAGCGGCTGGTTGCCTCGACTTATCAGGCCGTGTCGGGCGCGGGGGTTGCCGGGATCGAGATCCTGGCCAAGCAGCTGGCCCAGGTTGGCGATCGCGCCGCCGAACTGGCCCGCAATGGTCAGGCCGATTTCCTGCCCGCTGCCGAAAAGTGGGCCGCCCCCATCGCCCACAACATCGCCCCGCTCAACTATGTGCTGGGTGAAGACGACTATACCGAGGAAGAGCTCAAGCTGCGCGATGAAAGCCGCAAGATCCTGAACATTCCGGGCCTGCCGGTCTCGGGCACCTGCGTGCGCGTGCCGGTCTTCACCGGCCACGGCATTTCGGTCAATGCCGAATTTGAGCGCCCGATCAGCGCCGCCCGCGCATTGGAACTGCTGGAAGCAGCACCCGGTGTCGTCGTGACGGCTGCCCCGGATTCGCTTGCCGCAACCGGGCTCGATCCGGTCCTCGTCGGCCGCATCCGGCCTGACCGTTCGGTTGAGCACGGCATTGCGCTGTTCGTGGTGGGCGACAACCTGCGCAAGGGCGCCGCGCTCAACGCGGTGCAGATCGCCGAAGTGCTCTGCGGTCGCCCTGTCGCGTAACCCTGGCGGTTACCTGACCATGAAGGTCAGCTTGCCGGCCATCTTGTGACCATCAGCGCCAGTCGACTGCCACCGCGCCTCATATGTGCCGGTGCGCAGCGGCTGGCGCAGGCCCAGCGCCAGCGTCTTGTTGCCGTTCGACCAGGCGGGCACGAAGTTCCTGATCGCCATCTCGCCGTGATCGGCATGGCCGGGCATGGCGGTCATGACCAGTTCGACGCCGGTTTTGGCCGGGATCAGGCTGTCGGTGAAGTTCAGCACCACGGTCTTGGGGGCGTTGGCCATGCTGCCCTCGGCCGGGCTGGCGCTGGCGATTTGCACGTGGGCAAGCGCCGGGGCTGACACGGCCAGCGCGGCGGCAGCGACGAGGGTGGGAAAGCGAAACGACATGGGATGCTCCTTCAAACCTAAAACCAGAACCGCAGGCCCATAACCACCGAGGTCACGTGCGGGTCCTCGCCCGCCAGGCGGGCAAACCGGGCGCTATCGCCCAGCTTCCAGCCCTGTTCGATGCCGATATAGGGCGCGAACTCTGGCACGATTTCATAACGCAGCCGCAGGCCGGCCTCGATGCTGTCGATCCCGGCGCCCACCTTGCGGGCCGGATTATCCTGCGCGGCAAGGTTCAGTTCGACCCGCGGCTGGAGCACGATATCCTGCGTTACGTCCTGTTCGAGTTCCGCTTCGATCCGGGCGGTCAGATCGCCCCGCTGTGAGAGGAACAGCGCGGCATCCACTTCGAACAGGTACGGCGCCAGGCCCTGAACGCCGACCACGGCATGGGTGTCGGTCGATCCGGCCAGATCCTGCCGCAGGCCCAGCTGCAAGTCCCAGAACG
>CAWUNP010000058.1:0-7374 GCA_963923805.1 uncultured Novosphingobium sp.
GGTCTCGTGGGCTCGGAGATGTGTATAAGAGACAGGTCGTGCAGTTCCGCCGCGTGCCGCACTCGATCTTCGCCGGCAAGGGGGCGCGCAGCGAGCCCAACCGGCTGGTGATCGGCATCCAGCCGGAAGAAAACATCACCCTCTCGCTCATGGCCAAGGTGCCAGGGCTTGACCGCGAAGGACTGCGCCTGCGTGAAGTGCCGCTGGACATCCGCATGCAGGATGCCTTCGCCGGCACGACCAAGCGGATCGCCTATGAGCGGCTGCTGCTCGATCTGATCGAGGGGGATCAGACGTTGTTCGTTCGCCGCGATGAAGTCGAAGCCCAGTGGGACTGGATCGACGCCATCCGCGCCTCGTGGGGGGAACACGGGGTTCAGCCCAAACCTTATACCGCCGGGACCTGGGGACCGTCCGCGGCAATCGCGCTGACCGAGCGCGACGGAGTTCACTGGCATGACTAAACTGCACCCCGCGATCGAGCGCGTGACCGCGCGGATCATCGAAAAGTCGGCGGACAGCCGTCGGCGTTATCTCGACCTGATGGACCGTGAGGCGGAGCGCTTCCCGAACCGCAATGCGTTGTCCTGCTCCAACCTGGCCCACGGCTTTGCCGCGGCGCTGGAAGACAAGGGCGCGATCAAGAGCGGGCGCGGGGCCAACCTGGCGATCGTGACCGCCTACAATGACATGCTTTCGGCGCATCAGCCCTATGGCCGTTACCCGGAAGCGATGAAGCTCTACGCCCGCGAAGTCGGCGCGACCATGCAGGTTGCGGGCGGCGTCCCGGCGATGTGCGATGGCGTCACCCAGGGCCAGGACGGCATGGAACTGTCGCTGTTCAGCCGCGACGTGATCGCCTTGGCGACTGCCGTGGCGATGAGCCACGCGATGTTCGATGGCATGGCGATCCTGGGCATCTGCGACAAGATCGTGCCCGGCCAGGTGATCGGCGCGCTGCGGTTTGGCTATCTGCCGGCGATCTTCGTGCCCGGCGGGCCGATGCCGACCGGCCTTGCCAACAAGGAAAAGCAGAAGATCCGCCAGCTCTATGCCGAGGGCAAGGCCACCCGCGCCGACCTGCTGGAAAGTGAGAGCGCCAGCTATCACGCGCCGGGTACCTGCACCTTTTATGGCACGGCCAATTCGAACCAGATGATGATGGAGCTGATGGGGCTCCACGTCCCGGCTTCGGCCTTTGTGCCGCCGAACACCCCGTTGCGCTCTGCCCTGACGCGCAAGGCCGTGCACCGCCTGGCCGAGATCGGCCGCGAGGGCGCCGACTATCGCCCGATGGCGCGGGTGGTGGACGAAAAGGCGATCGTCAACGCTGCCGTCGGCCTGCTGGCCACCGGTGGATCGACCAACCACGCGATCCACCTGCCGGCCATGGCCCGCGCCGCCGGGATCGTGCTCGATTGGCAGGATCTCGATGAACTCTCGGCCGCCGTGCCGCTGATCGCGCGGGTCTATCCCAATGGCGCGGCCGACGTGAATCACTTCCACGCCGCCGGCGGGATCGGCTTCGTCGTGCGCGAGCTGCTGGGCGCCGGGCTGATCCACGGCGATGTGCTGACCGTGGCCGAAGGCGGTATGGCTGCCTATGCCAGCGAACCGGTGCTCGAAGAAGCCGTGAGCCCCCGCGAAGGCGGGGGCCTCGGGCAGGCTGAGGACGGTGCGGCAGAAGGCCTGAGATCCCCGCCTGCGCGGGGACTCACGTGGAAACCCGCTCCTGCGCAAAGCCTTGATCCCGCGATCCTTGCCCCCGTTTCCGCGCCCTTCCAGGCCGATGGCGGGATGCGGCTGGTCACCGGTAACCTTGGCCGCGGTACGTTCAAGACCTCTGCGGTCGATCCGGAACGCTATACCATCGAAGCCCCGGCCCGCGTGTTTGACAGCCAGGAAGGCGTCCAGGCGGCGTTCAAGGCGGGCGAGCTGGACCGCGATGTCGTGGTGGTCGTCCGCTTCCAGGGGCCGCGCGCCAATGGCATGCCGGAACTGCACAAGCTGACCCCGCCGCTGGGCGTGCTGCAGGACAAGGGCTTCCGTGTCGCGCTGGTTACCGATGGCCGGATGAGCGGCGCTTCGGGCAAGGTCCCGGCCGCGATCCACGTCACGCCCGAGGCACTCGGCGGCGGCCCGCTGGCGCTGGTGCAGGATGGTGATGTGATCCGGCTGTGCGGTGAATCCGGCAAGCTTGAAGTGCTGGCCGACCTGACGGGTCGCCAGCCGGCCACGCCCCCGGCTGAAGCTATGGGCATGGGCCGCGAACTGTTCGGGATGTTCCGCCGCTTCGCCGATGGCGCAGAGCAGGGCGGTTCAGCCATGTTGGCAGAAGGCGGCCTGTGATGCAGCTTGTCACCGTCGATATTGGCGGCACCCACGCGCGCTTTGCGCTGGCGACCATTGCCGCCGATGGCAGCATCGAACTGGGCGAACCGGCCACGCTCCACACCCGCGATCATGCCAGCTTCCAGACCGCGTGGGAGGATTTCGCGCGGATTCAGGGCGGCAGCCTGCCCGATGCCGTGGCGATTGCCGTGGCCGGGCCGGTTGGCGGTGAAGTGATCCGCTTCACCAACAATCCGTGGATCATCCGCCCGGCGCTGATCCCGGAAAAGCTGGGCGCCTCGCGCTATACCGTGGTCAACGATTTCGGCGCGGTCGGCCATGCCGTAGCCCGCGCCGGGGACGAGCATTTCGTTCACCTGACTGGACCGGAAACGAGCCTGCCTGTCAGCGGCACGATCTCTATCGTTGGCCCCGGCACCGGCCTGGGCGTGGCCCATGTCTGGCGTGACGGCCGTCCCATTGAGCAAGGGGGTGCTTACCGGGTCCAGCCGACCGAGGGCGGCCATATCGATTTCGCGCCGCTCGATACGATCGAGGATGCCATTCTGGCCCGTCTGCGCCAGCGCTATCGCCGCGTTTCGGTGGAGCGGGTGGTCTCGGGACCGGGTCTGGTCGATATCTACGAGGCGCTGGCCGGCATGGAAGGCCGCGCAATCCAGCCGACCGATGACAAGTCGCTATGGCAGCTGGGCCTGTCGGGCGAGGATAGCCTGGCCGCTGCCGCGGTCGACCGGTTCTGCCTCTCGCTCGGCGCCGTCGCCGGTGACATCGCCTTGGCTCAAGGCGCCAGCGGCGTGGTCATTGCCGGCGGGCTTGGCCTGCGCATTCGCGATACCCTGCTCCGTTCCGGCTTTGCCGAGCGGTTTCGCGCCAAGGGGCGCTTCAGCGAGCTGATGGCGGCCCTGCCGGTCAAGCTCATCACCCATCCCCAGCCGGGCCTCTACGGGGCGGCGGCAGCATTTGCAGCGGAACATCTGTCATGAAGTCGATCGAAGAGGTCATGCGTCTTGCCCCGGTCATCCCGGTCCTGGTGATCGAGGATGCGGCCCATGCCGTCCCCGTGGCCGAAGCGCTGGTGCGTGGCGGCCTGCCCGTGCTGGAAGTGACGCTGCGCACCGCCGCCGCGCTCGACGTGATCCGCGCGATGAAGACCGTACCCGGCGCGCTCGTTGGTGCAGGGACCGTGCTTAACGAATATGCGCTCGACGATGCGCTTTCGGCTGGCAGCGAATTCATCGTTTCGCCCGGCCTGACCAAGGGGCTCGCCCGCGCAGCAGAGGCTGCCAAGGTGCCGTTCCTGCCGGGCATCGCCACGCCTTCGGATATCATGCGCGGGCTCGATCTGGGGCTCGATCGCTTCAAGTTCTTCCCGGCTGAAGCCAATGGCGGCATTCCGGCGCTGAAGGCGATTTCGGCCCCGTTCGGTTCGGTCCGGTTCTGCCCGACGGGCGGGATCACTTCTGCGACTGCGGCGGACTGGCTGGCGCTGGATTCCGTGCTGTGCTGCGGCGGTTCGTGGCTGGTCGGCAAGGGCGCGCCCGACGTTGCCGCGATCGAGGCCGCCGCCCGCGCTGCTTCTGCGCTGGCCCGCTAACCAGTGGACCCCAATCCCGCTCGTGTTGAGCTTGTCGAAGCACCGATCTTGTCTGGCACGGTGAATTGCGGCCCTTCGACAAGCTCAGGGCGAGCGGATTTGGGTTTGGGATATTGAACATGACAAGTCTGGCCGCCTTGGACGCCCGCCTGCAAGAGCTGCACCTCCGCACTGCCGAGACGCCGCTGTTCAATCCGGTGTTCCAGCTGGGGCTGGAACTGTCGCGTGAACTGGAAAGTGGGCGGCTTTCGCTTGGCGAGCTGACCAGCCTGGTTGCCGAACTCGAATGCCAGGGCCTGCAATCGCGGGCCGAACGGCTGGCACGGCTGATCGGTCCGGTCGATCCGGAAATCAACGATGCCAGCATCGCCCTGCTGGCCGATGAAGAGGCGGACTTTGCCGCCTACGCCGCGCGCTGGGCCAAGCCGCTGGCCCACGTGGTCTTCACCGCGCACCCGACTTTCCTGCTCTCGCCCGCGCAGGGTCAGGCCGTGGCCGCCTCGGCATCCACCGAAACCGTTGATGCCAACACCTGCAGTGCATCGCCGGATCGCGAACCGATCACGCTGGATAGCGAACACGCCCAGGCCATGGCCGCGCTGGCCCATGCCCACGGCGCGCGCGACCGGATCACCGGCCTGCTCTTTGCCGCTGCCCGCCGCCGCTGGCCCGATCAGTGGCGCCAGTTGGCGCCCGTGCCGCTGCGGCTGGCCAGCTGGGTCGGCTATGACATGGATGGCCGCACCGACATCACCTGGGCTACTTCGCTGCGCTATCGCCTGTCCGAAAAGGCGCAGCGGCTGGCCGGTTATGCCGCGGCGTTGAACGCCGCCGCGCCCGATATGGCGGCGCAGCTGGCGCGGGCTTCAGACTTTGCGGCAATGCAGGCCAGCGCCTTCGCGGCCGACCTGTCGGACCCGGCAGCACTCTCTGCCACGGCCAATGCTTTTACGGCGGATCATCCGGACAAGCTGACCAGCCTGGCCGCCATCATCGCCGCGCTGGAAGAGCGCGCGCAGGCCGCGGACGACCAGACGGCCGAGGCATTGCTCCGCACTGTTTCCGCCATGCGCGCTGATGGCCTGGGCATGGGCTGGATCCACTTCCGGGTGAATGCCAGCCAGTTGCAGAATGCGATCCGGCGCCGGATCGATCCCGCTGGCAAGCTGGACCTGGCCAGCCAGGCGGCGCTGATGCGCCTGCGCGAACTGCTGGGCAGCGTGAAGCCGCTGCGCGCCAACATGGCGGCGCTGGCGATCGAGAACAGCACGGCAGTGCGCCAGTTTCTGCTGATCGCGCAGATCCTGCATCATGTTGATGCCGATACCCCGATCCGGATGCTGGTGGCCGAGTGTGAGGAGCCGACCACGGTCCTCGCCGCGCTCTATTTCGCCGAACTGTTCGGCGTGGCTGACAAGGTGGACGTCTCTCCGCTGTTCGAAACCGAATCCGCGCTGGAGCACGGCGGACGATTCCTCGATGCCGTGCTGTCAGAGCCGCATTATCAGGCCTATGCCCGGCGGCGCGGGCGCGTTTCGATCCAGACCGGCTTTTCCGATGCCGGGCGGTTCGTGGGCCAGATTCCGGCGGCGCTCGCGATCGAGCGGCTGCAGGGCCGTCTGTCGGAGGCGATGGCCGCCAATGGCCTGACCGATGTTGCGGCGCTGATCTTCAACACCCACGGCGAATCGATGGGCCGCGGCGCGCACCCGACCAGCTTTGCTGACCGGCTTGAATGGCCGCTCTCGCCCTGGGCGCGGCGGCGGTTTGGGCGGGCCGGGATCAAGCTGGAGCCCGAAGTCAGTTTCCAGGGCGGCGATGGCTATCTGTTCTTCGGCACGCCCGAACTGGCCTATGCCACGCTGACCCGCTTTGCCGAGCTGGCCCCGGCCAAGGCCGATACCGATGCCGCGCCCGATCCGTTCTATCGCCGCACCGACCTGAGCCTCGATTTCTATCGCGCGATCCGCCGCGTGCAGCAGAGCTATCTGTCGAGCGCGACCTATGCCCGCGCGGTTACCGCCTTCGGCCTTGGCCTGCTGAACGAAACCGGCAGCCGCAAGAGCCGCCGCCAGTCCGACCTTGCGGCCGACCGGACGATGAGCCTGCGCCAGATCCGCGCGATCCCGCACAACGCCGTGCTCCAGCAGCTGGGCTATCCGGTCAACGTGATTGCCGGGTTCGGCACGGCGGCCGATGGCAATTACGAAGCGATTGCCGGCCTGCTCCGCGAAAGCCACCGCGGGCGGCAGCTGGTGCGGCTGGTCCGCGCGGCCAATTCGCTCGCCTCGATCAAGACCGTGGCGGCCTATGGCGAGCTGTTCAATTCGGCCTATTGGGCCAGCCGGCCTTATCGCGGTGATGAAGACGGCATTGCCGATGCCTGCCTGGCGCTGGCAGAGTATTTGACCAAGGACGATCGCACCGGGGTCTATCGCCGCTTTGCCTCGCGCTTGCGGGTCGATGCGCTCAAGCTGCACAAGCTGCTGGCGCTGATCCCGGACGAAGCACCGCTGCAAGGGCGTGAACAGGTCCGGCGCGAGCTGGGTGTGCTCCAGGCACTGCGGCTGGCGCTGTTCCAGCACATGTTCATCCGCGCGGTTTCGGTCCCGGCCTTCAGCCGCGCCAATGACATCAGCCGCGATGACGTGCTGGAAATGGTCTTCACCCTGCGGATCGACGAGGCGCTGGCGCAGCTGCGCCGCGCTTTCCCCGCCTCTGCGCCGGGTGTGGATGACTTTGCCGTGAGCGAGCCGAGCGACTATCCGGATGAGGGCGCAGTCGGCTATGGGGCGATCCACCGCGACAACATTGAGCCGATTGCCGCCGCCCATGCCTTGGTCCTGCGCATCACCACAGCGATTGCCAACCAGTTCGGCGCGCACGGCTAGGGAGCCTGTATGACCCCGACCCAGCTTTCCATCGCCTTCTTCCTGCAAGTGGCGGTGATCCTGGTGACCTGCCGCCTGGTTGGCACGGCGGCGCAGCGCTGGTTCGGCCAGCCGCGCGTGGTGGGGGAAATGATCGCCGGGGTCCTGCTCGGCCCCAGCCTGTTCGGCGCGCTGATGCCAGAGGTGCAGGCCTTCCTGTTTCCGAAGGAATCGAAGCCGATCCTGTTCGTGATCGCCCAGTTCGGGGTAGGGCTCTACATGTTCCTGGTCGGGCTGGGGTTTGACCGGGACGAGTTCTTCAAGGGCGCCAAGGGCGCGGCGGCCGTATCACTGGCCGGTATGGCAGCGCCGTTTGGGGTGGCATTGGCGATTGCGCCCTGGCTGATCGAGCACGGCGGGCTGTTCACGGCCAGGGTTACCCAGTTTGAGGCGACGCTGTTCATGGGCGCGGCGATTGCGATCACCGCTTTCCCGATGCTGGCGCGGATCATCCACGAACGCGGGCTTTCGGGCACCTCGCTCGGCACGCTGTCGCTC
>CAWUNP010000059.1:0-7363 GCA_963923805.1 uncultured Novosphingobium sp.
CGTGATGGTTTGGCGCTCCAGATCGATAGTGAAGGGTGCCATCCTGGCTGCAGCCGCAAGCAGCAGGTCAACCTCGCTGGGATCGAGCGTGATCGGCAAAAGACCGTTGCGCAGGCAATTTCCGGCAAAAATCTCGCCCAGGGTTGGCGCGATCACCACTTTCACGCCGCGCCCGGCCAGCGCCCAGACGGCTTGTTCCCGGCTGGAGCCGGATCCGAAATTGGTCCCCGCGACGATCACCGGTGCGGTCCGGAATTCTGCGGTGTTGAGCACGTAATCTGCCACTTCACTCCCGTCCTCTCGAAAGCGACGATCGTGGAAGGCGTGGACGCCCAGTCCCTCACGCTGCGTCAGCAGCAGGAAGCGCGCGGGAAAGATGATGTCGGTATCGATGTTCTCTTCCGGCATCGCCGCGGCCAGCCCGGAGACGGTCGTGAAAGGTTCGGGCTTCATGATGCCAGCCTTCGTACATCGGTAAGTCGCCCGGTTACGGCGGCGGCGGCGGCCATGGCCGGGCTCATCAGGTGGGTTCTGCCGCCGGGGCCTTGGCGACCCTCGAAATTGCGATTGGAGGTCGATGCGCAGCGTTCGCCCGGTGCTAGCCGGTCATCGTTCATGGCGACGCACATCGAACAGCCCGCATAGCGCCATTCGAAACCGGCCTCGCGAAACACGGTGTCGAGCCCTTCGGCCTCGGCCTGGGCGCGGGTGGCGGCGCTACCGGGGACAGCGATGGCCTTGACCCCGGGCGCAACGCGTCGCCCGCGCAGGATGGCGGCGGCCGCGCGCAGGTCTTCGATCCGGCCATTGGTGCAGGAACCGATGAACGCGTGCGTGATCTGCACGGCCTCCATGGGCTGCCCCGGGGTGAGACCCATATAGGCAATCGCCTTGTCCGCTTCGCGGCGCGCTGCGGGATCGGACAGGCTGGCCGGATCGGGGATGCAGGCATCGATCGGCAGGGTCTGGTTGGGGCTCGTGCCCCAGCTGACCTGCGGCGCAATTGCCCCAAGATCGAGTTCCACCACCCGGTCATAAGGGGCATCGGGATCGCTCGGCAGGTTCTGCCAATAGCGAACGGCGGCATCCCAATCGGCCCCGTGCGGGGCAAGCCGCCGGCCCTTGAGAAAGGCAAAGGTTGTCTCGTCTGGTGCGACCAGTCCGATCCGGCTGCCAGCCTCGATCGTCATGTTGCACAGCGTCATCCGTCCCGCCATTGCCAGTTGGGCAATGGCCGGGCCGGTATATTCAACCGCATAGCCTACGGCGCCGTTCGCGCCGATCTTGGCGATGAGCGCCAGGGCAATGTCCTTGGCAGACAAGGTCGGGTCCAGCCTGCCGCTCAGTTCAACCCGCATGGTTTTGGCACGCGACTGGCGCAGGCACTGGGCGGCCATGACAGTGCCCTGTTCGCTCGCCCCGATACCAAAAGCCAGGGCTCCGAATGCGCCGTGGGTGGTCGTATGGCTGTCGCCACAGACCAGCGTTGTGCCGGGCAGGGTAAAGCCGCTTTCCGGCCCGATGACATGGACGATACCCTGTTCTGCGCCATCAAGTGTGGCGTAGGGAACACCAAATTGGGCTACGTTGGATTCCAGTTCCGCTACCTGCGCACGGGCCAGGGGATCGGCAATGCTGACGCCGCGCGCGCGGGTTGGCACGGCGTGATCGGCCACCGCCAGGTGGGTTTCCGGCCGCCGCAGTTTTCGCCCCGCCTCGCGCAGGGCGACGAAGGCTTGCGGGCTGCTCACCTCATGCAGCAGGTGGCGGTCGATATAGAGCAGGGCCTGGCCATCGCCGAGATCGGCAACGATGTGGCTGTCCCATAATTTGTCGTAGAGCGTGCGGGGCATGGCCTAGTCCGCAGTCTGACGCGTGGATTTCAGGTTCGGAGTGACGACTTCGATATAGTCCGCCATCAGCCGGGCGAAGCGTTCCGGGACTTCAACCGGAGGGTAATGGCCAACATCGGGCATCAGCACGCGCGAAACCCTGGCATTTGCCAGATACCGGGCCAGGGCATCGGCGGCGGCCTCTGGCAACAGGGGGTCTGCGGCACCCCAGATCAGTAAGACCGGGCAGCGGATCTTGGCCATCTCGAGCGCGGCCAGTTTGCCATCACCAATTCGCGCGACCAGGGCGATCGGATACTTTTCCGGCGTGCGACGGTTGAAGTCATAGTATTCGCGCCGCAACCGCGGGCCGTAACGCGCCGGATCACCCGAAAAATACCACAGGTACTGGTTCCAGAAATCCTGGTCCTGGAAGCCGCCCAGCCGCTTGGCGCGGGCTTGCGCTTCAAGGAAGGCCGGCGGTTCAACCAGGTGGTCATATTTCACCGGATCAGACGGGGTGTTTGACAGGATCAGCCGCTCGACCAGTTCGGGGCGCTTGGCGGCCAGAAACATCGCCATAGTGCCACCGCTCGACACGCCGGCCACAGTCGCCCGGTGGACCTTGAGCCGATCCAGCAGGTCCTCGACAATGTCGGTTGGCTGAACCTTGGCGGCAACGTCATCGGATATGCGGCTCGATAATCCATAGCCCGGAATGTCGAACCGGATCACCCGGTAGCGGTGCTTGAGCAGGGCTGTTTCGACATCCCAGGTCCGCAGCGAGCTTTGTGATCCGTGGATCAGCACCAGCACCGGGCCGCGCCCCTCGTCCTTGTAGTGCACCTCGACGCCGCGAATGACCATGTAGCGGCTCTGCCGGTCGCCATAGCGCTGGCGCAGCTGGGCGATGGTCAGGTGCGGGGTGGCATTGGCGGCGGCAGGAGGTGCGTCCGGCGCTGGCGTGACCATGCTGGCCGGTCCGGAATTGGCCTGCGCGCCAAGGCCAGCACTGACCAGTGATAGTCCAGCAACCAGGGCCAGTCGTGCAAATCGCCTCATCGGGGTGTTCCTTGGACAAACTGTTAGCCGGGTCGTTATCGGCAATTTTGAGGGCATCCGAAAGGGTGCGCGGACTATCCGACTGGTGGTGAGCGGCCTTGCGCGGAATCGACGATTGCGCTTGGTTATGGCGAGTGACCCTGCATTGCGGCAAGGTTGATGCATGTGTTGTCCGCCTGCGATGGAGAGCCAACTGATGGACATTGACCGGCGTCGTTTCGCACTGGGAGCGACGGGTTTGGGGCTGGCGCTACTGGCCGGCGGTACGCCGCTGGCGGCGCGGGCCAGCAAACCTGCGAAGGTGGCAGCTCCGGCGATGCTTGATGTCATCGTGTTGGGGGCGGGGGCATCGGGCTTGCAAGCCGCCTGGATGCTCGAGCAGCAGGGCCTGCGGGTCACTGTGCTGGAGGGCCGGCAGCGGGTTGGCGGGCGAATCATGACCCTGCTAGACCAGCCCGGCTATCCCGAGATGGGCTTCAATTCGATGGCCGATGGCTATGGCCGCGGGATCGACGCGGCCCAGCGCGCCGGGGTCGAACTGGTTGAGGTGGGGGCGCGCTACCGGCTCGGTAAAGCACCGCTGCTCTGGATTAATGGCGAGCCGCTGACCCGCGAGAAATGGGCCGCCCATCCCGGCAATCCGTTCCCCGAAGCGCTCAAGACCACCATGCCCGGTGAGCTGGTGGCAAAGCTGGTTGCCCAGCACACCCGACTGGCCGACTGGGCGACCTGGAACGATCCGGCCAACGCCGGGCTCGACATCTCGCTCCATGAATTTCTCAAGGGCCAAGGCCTGTCTGACGCAGCGATCCACCTGGCCAATGACGTTTCGCCGTATTACGGCACCAACGCCTGGGATGTTTCGGCGCTGATGCTTGAATTCAACGATGGCTTCGTCAAGGCGCAGTTTGCCGCGGGGCCGCAAAGCCTGGCGGTGAAGGGCGGCAATATCAAATTGGCCGAAGGGATGCGCGGCCTGCTCAAGGGCGATGTCCTGCTGGGGCGCGAGGTTGTCGCGATCGATTCCGGCGATGCAGCGGCCACGGTTCATTGCCGCGACGGGGCGAGCTTTACCGCGCGGCGCGTCATCTCATCGCTGCCGTTTTCCACGCTGCGGAACGTCCATGTCATGCCGGGCTTCACCGGTCCGCAGGCCGAAGCGGTCACTACGCTGCCCTATCAGCCGCTGTCGATTGCCTTCCTGACGGCGACGGCGCCCTTCTGGGACGAGGATGGGCTGGCACCGGGGATGTGGACCGACGGGCTGGCCGGCAATGTCATTCCCCAGCGCTATGGCGCAACGCCGGAAGAGATTACCGGCTTTGTCGTGCAGGCGCGGGGTGGATTGGCGAAATACTGGGACCGGCTGGGCAAGGATGCCGCCTTGGCGGCAATCGTCCGCGAGATCGAGACGATCCGGCCGGCGGCCAAGGGCAAGCTGCGCGGCGCAGCCTATTTCTCGTGGGAAAGCGAGGCCATGAACGGCGGAGATTGGGCCTATTTCGGACCCGGCCATATCCGCCGGTTCGTCAACGACATGGCGCGTCCGGCAGGCCGCCTGCATTTCTGCGGCGAGCATACGGCAACCGGAGCGCGCGGCCTGGAAGGCGCCTTTGAATCCGCCGAACGCGTCGCGCTCGAAATCCTCTCTGCCTGAGGGAATTACAATGGAATACGATTACGTCCCGATGCCGCAGCGCCAGGCGCTGAAATGGCCGAATGGCGCACGGGTGGCCTTGATCCTGACCTTCAACCTGGAAACCTGGGACCTGACCAAGGACACCGACAAGCCGTATTACGCGGGCGGTCCGGCAATCCTTCCCGATGTGCTGCCGGGCAACATTCCCGATTTTCCCAATTTCACCTGGCGTGAATATGGTCAGCGGGTTGGCATCTGGCGGCTGTTCGAACTGTTTGACGAACTGGGGGTCAAGGCCAGCTGCACCACCAATGCGGTAACCTTTGAACGGCGCCAGGCGATGACCGATGCCGTGCTTGAACGCGGTTGGGAATTGCTGACCCACAATTGGGAGCAGGGCGAACTGCTCACCAGCTTTGCCAATGACCCGGCGGCTGAACGGGACATTGTCCTGCGCAGCCTGAAGCAGTTTGAACAGTTCACCGGCCGCAAGTCGAAGGGCTGGCTCTCGTCCTCGCTGCGCGGCACGCTGCAAACTGCCGATATTCTGGCTGAGCAGGGCTGCATTTTCTACTGCGACATCATGAATGACGATCAGCCCTATCTGCTGCGCACCCCGCACGGGCCGATTGTCTCGGTGCCCTATTCGAACGAGATCAACGACTTCACTTTCATCACCCGCAAGAATTACACCACTGACCAGTTCCGCGATGCCCTGATCGAAGAGCTCGACGTGTTGTATGCGGAAGGGGCCAAGACCGGCCGGATCATGAATGTCGGGTTGCACCCGCACGTATCGGGCCGGGCGCACCGGGTCCGGGCCCTGCGCGAGTTCATCGAACACGCCAAGAGCCTGCAAGGGGTGTGGTGGGCCACGCGTGAGGAAATTGCCGAATGGTATCTCGCCAATCATGAGAGCCATATCCCGGGGCAACTGAAATGAGCCGCCCGGAACGGATCCTGATCGTTGGCGGTGGCATTGCCGGGATGACGGCTGCGGCCGCGATTGCCCAGGCGGGATTTCCTGTCACCCTGCTCGAATCCGCGCCGGAATTCGGAGAAATCGGGGCAGGTGTCACGCTCTCTCCGAACGCGATGAAGGGGCTCGATTTCATCGGCGTATGCGATGCAGTCGCCGCCGCAGGGGTTGAGCCGCAACGCCAGCGGATCCAGCACTGGCAGGACGGACGGACCCTGGTTGCGATGGACCGGTCCACCCAGCGCGCCAAGTATGGCGCCCCCTATGTAACCATTCACCGGGCCGATTTGCACGAAGTGCTGACCGCGGCTGCGCAGCGCGCCGGGGTTGATATGCGCACCAATGCCGCCGTGGTGGCAAGCGAGGGCACGACGGTGTCGCTGGCCGATGGCACTACCGTGCGCGGCGATGTCCTGATCGGGGCCGATGGCGTAAAGTCGGTGATCCGCAAACGCTTTGAGGCGGCCGAACCGCACTTTACCGGCCACGTCGCCTGGCGCACCCTCGTGCCGGTCACCCCTGAATTGCAGGAACTTTCGGACTTCCCCGGTCTGGTAATCGGGCCTGGGGCGATGATCACGCGCTACAACGTGCGCCAGTCCAGGATGATGAACTTCGTGTTCTTTGCCCGCCAGGACGGGTGGCGCGAGGAGGGCTGGACCACGCCGGTTGATCCGCAGGAATTGCGGCAGGTCTATGCGGGCTGGTGCGATGATGTGCAGAAGATGATCGCCGCAGCGTGCCAGCAGCCGATGTACAAGTGGGCGCTCAATGCGCGCACCGCGCTGCCGGGCTGGGTGCTGGATGGCAACACCACGCTGCTGGGCGATGCCGCCCATGCCATGACCCCGTTTCTGGGCCATGGCGCTGCTTGCGGGATCGAGGATGCCGTGGTGCTGGCGCGGGCGCTTGCCGCCTCTGCCACGACTGCCGAGGGCTTGAAGCGCTATGAGCAGGCTCGCTATGATCGGGCCAAGTTCATTCAGGCGGAATCGAACAGCAATGCCGATCGGCTCCAGTCCGAAGAAACCGACCTGTTTGGCCTGGGCCAGATGAAGGACGAGGAATCGCTTGGCCTGTTTGACTATGATTGCCGCACGGTAGCCTTATGAGCGCCGCCATTCCGTTTGACGGGCATAAGCTCTCGCCCGAGACCGCGGCCTTTCTGGCGGGCCCGCATCGCCTGTTGATCGGCGGCGAATGGGTTGCCGGCAGCGGGGTGATGGTCACCACCGATCCGGCCACCGGCTTACCGCTGGCGGAGTTTGCCATCGGCGGGGCGGCTGAGGTCAACGCCGCGGTCAGCGCGGCCCGGGCCGCGTTCGAAGGGCCCTGGCGGCGGATGACGGCCGCGGAACGAACGCAACTGCTGCACCGGCTGGCGCGGATCATGGAGACCAAGGCCCGGCTGCTGACCGAACTGGACATCATCGACAACGGGATGCCGGCCTTCATTGCCGGGCTGACCACGGCGAACTGCGTCGAGATGGTCGATTATTACGCCGGTGCCGTGATGCGGATCGAGGGGACGACAACGGTCCCGCCGCGTCATATCGCCGCAGAGGCCGAAGCCTTGACCTATACGGTCCGGGAGCCGGTTGGCGTTGCCGGGTTGATCGTGCCGTGGAACGTGCCGCTATCGACTGCCATTCTCAAGCTTGCTCCGGCTCTGGCGGCGGGCTGCACCGTGGTGATGAAGCCTTCGGAAGAAACGCCGCTATCGGCGCTGGCGCTGGGTGAAATGATCCGCGAGGCCGGGTTCCCGGCGGGGGTGGTCAACATCGTCAACGGGCGCGGCGGGGAAGCCGGTGCTGCCCTGGCCGAACATCCCGGGGTGGACAAGATTTCATT
>CAWUNP010000060.1:0-7334 GCA_963923805.1 uncultured Novosphingobium sp.
GGCAGTCTGGCACGAAATCGGCCCGGATCGCGGGCCAGATGGCGGTCACCATGGGTGGCATCAAGGCAGAGTATATTCAGACCGAAGCATCGATAGCGGTGGCTGGTCCCTATGCTTTTATCCTCAACGGGATGGCTCCCCAGAACATCAAACCGGACCTCGATAACCTGCTGGTCCAAGGGCCGTTCCGCACCCCGCCTCACGGTGTCGAAATGTTCAAGTGGGACCATGCCGCCCACACTTGGCAGAGCCTTTGGGCACGGCCGGACATCAGCACGCCGGCGGCGATCATCCCGGTGCTCAGCACGGTGGGCAAGCAAGCCTATGTGATGAGCTGGGATGACGAAGGGTGGAATGTCACCGGGCTGGATTTCGACAAAGGCAACACCGAAACCCGAATGGTCCTTGGCCGCAGCCAGCAGTTCAATGGCGCATGGGGCATTCTGCAACTGCTGCCGGGCGGCGATGTGTTCATTCCCGGTCTGGCCGGTCCGGTCCGCGTCCAGCGTAAACAAGCACAGCCCTGACAAGCATTCCGAAATAAATTACTCCAGCGAAGCTCGGCACGCAGCATGCCTATAGCAGCCTACACTTTTCAAATTATGGGCTCGACCGATATCGGTCGCCCATAGAAGGTTTGACGTCGGCCAACTGCCACCCGACAGTCGAGATCAGGTCGAAATTTGGATAAACCAGTTCTCGATTTCATTCTGCATGGCGCGCCATTTCCTGAGCCCTGCGAGACACCACCTATGCTTGACGAAGTGAACGTTATCATTTAGGTGAACGTTCACATTTGAGATAGTGTGCCAGCTAAGGCACGCATTTCTGGGGAGGAAGCGCTGATGAATGATTCGCGGAAGTTCGCCTCGAAGCACCTGTTGATTGGGGCCTCGATCCTGGCGCTGGGGCTGACCAGCCAGACGGCGCAGGCGCAAGCTGCATCGAATGACGCGGCCGCCGATGACGAGATCGTGGTATCCGGCATCCGCGCCAGCTTGAAGGCTTCGATGGATCTCAAGCGCGATGCCCAGGGTGTCGTGGATGCGATCTCCGCTGAAGATATCGGCAAGTTCCCCGATACCAACCTGGCGGAATCGCTGCAGCGCATCACCGGCGTCTCGATCGATCGCAACAGCGGTGAAGGTTCGAAGGTTACCGTTCGCGGCTTTGGCCCTGATTTCAACCTGGTCCTGCTGAATGGCCGCCAGATGCCGGCTTCGGGTCTGGGCAGCTGCTGCGAAGCTCCTGCCTCGCGCAGCTTTGATTTCGGTAACCTGGCGGCCGAAGGCATTGCTGCGGTGGAAGTCTACAAGTCGGGCCGTGCGTCGCTGCCCACGGGCGGCATCGGTTC
Organism: uncultured Novosphingobium sp.; assembly: GCA_963923805.1. Taxonomy (GTDB): domain Bacteria; phylum Pseudomonadota; class Alphaproteobacteria; order Sphingomonadales; family Sphingomonadaceae; genus Novosphingobium. Next base: position 1,355 of record CAWUNP010000060.1, read on the forward strand.
GGTCATCAACATCCGCACACCGCGTCCGCTCGATCGCCCGGGTTTCCAGGGCAGTGTCGCGGCCAAGGCGGTCTATGATCACACCTTCGAAGGCACTGAAATCACGCCGGAGGTGTCGGGCATCGTCAGCCAGACCTTTGCCGATGACAAGGTCGGCATCCTGCTGAGCGGTTCCTACCAGAAGCGCAAGGCCAGCCTGGCGCAGTTCGGTGCGGGGTGGCGTGAAGGCTATCTGGGCAATGAAAACAACTGGGGCTCGTTGCCGGTTGACGCCAATGACTGGCGCGGCAACTTTGCCCAGACCCAGAACCGTCCGAATGCGACCACGGTCTATCAGGTTACGCAGAACGCGGCCTATGACTTCACCGATATCGAGCGCGAGCGGATCAACGGCCAGGTCGTGCTGCAGGTCAAGCCCAGCGATACGCTCTCGGCGGTGATCGACTATACCTTCTCGCAGAACACGATCGATGCCCGCACCAACAGCATCGGGGTGTGGTTCAACCACAACAACACCAGCAGCAGCTGGACCAATGGCCCGGCGGCCGGCCCGAACTTCTATTCCGAAGCCTTTGGCGCGGGCGAGGGCAAGGATCTGGCCATCACCGGCGCCCTGGCGGCCAACCGTTCGACCAATCACTCGATTGGCGGCAACCTCAAGTGGGATGGCCCCGGCGGCCTGTGGCTTGAACTGGATGGTCATCACTCGACCGCCGAGAGCAAGCCGACCTCGCCCTATGGCAGCAACATCGCGGTTGGCAGCGCGATCTTCGGCGTGCGCAACCAGAAGGTTGATTTCACCACCGATATGCCGGTCATTTCGGTCAACATGTACCCGGGCTCGGAAATCAGCGCGGCCAATATCCGCCCGGCCGGCAATGCCTTCCGCAACGCCTACATGAAGGACACGATCAACGAAGTCGCCTTCCGTGGCGGGTGGGACTTTGATGCCTCGGTGATCGACAGCCTCGACTTCGGGGTGACCTATACCGAGAACAAGGTGCTCTCGCAGTACGGTTTCCTCCAGAGCGATAGCTGGGGCGGGACGCTGACGGCGGCGCAGACCCCGGATGACATCTACACGATGACCGGCCTGCCGGCGCGGCTTGCCGGAATGGATGGCTCGCAATCGGCCGGCATCATCCAGAACTATTTCCAGATCGATACGGCCCGCCTGATCACCCTGCTTGACCAGCAGCTGGGTGTTTGCCGCACGCCGTGGACCGGCAAGCCGTTTGCCGGCACCTGCCTGGCGCAGTTCACCACTGATCGCCGGATCAATGAAAAGACCTGGTCGCCGTTCCTGCAATCGAAGCACAGCTTTGATCTGGGCACGGCCCGCGCCAATCTGCGGCTGGGTGTGCGCTATGAGAAGACCAAGATCGATTCCACTGCCCTCGTCCCCGTGCCGACCGGCACCAGCTGGGTTGCGGACAATGAAATCGGCCTGATCTTCGCCAACCAGTCGGACTACACCACCCTCAAGGGCGAGTATGACAACTGGCTGCCGGCGGCAGACTTTGACATTGCGCTGGGTTCGGACATCAAGCTGCGGGCTTCGTACAGCCACACGATTACCCGTCCGGACTATACCAGCATGCAGGGCGGCATCACTGTCAACCAGCCGCTGCGTCCGGGTGGTGGCAGCACGGCAGGCAGCGGCAACCCCGGCCTGCTGCCATACAAGTCCAAGAACATCGACCTCTCGGCTGAGTGGTATTACGGCAAGGACAGCTATCTGTCGGTTGGCTACTTCAACAAGAAGGTCAGCAACTTCATCGCCAATACCACCGTGCAGGGGCCGCTGTTCAACCTGACCAACCCGGCCACCGGTGCGGCGGTTCAGGCGGCGCGCACGGCGCTGGGCGGCAGCCCCGGCTTCGCTGCGATCCTGGCCTATCTGGCGGTCAACAACCCCAGCGTGGTGGAATTCAGCAATGGCGCGCCGCGCGGCGTCCTGGGCCGGCCGAGCGATCCGGCCGTGCAGTTCACCATCACCCGCCCGGGCAACAGCGATCAGGTGGCCAAGCTCAACGGCTGGGAATTCGCGATCCAGCACAGCTTCTGGGACACCGGCTTTGGCGCGCAGGTTAACTATACGATCGTCAACAGCGATACGAAGTTCGACAATACGCTGCGCTATACCGCCACCCAGTTCGCGGTCAGCGGGGTGAGCGACAGCGCCAACGCTGTGGTCTATTATGACAAGAACGGCTTCCAGGCCCGCGTCGCCTACAACTGGCGCGACGGGTTCCTGAGCGGCTATGGCTTTGATCCCTATTACGTAGAAGCCTATGGCCAGTTCGATGTCAGCGCGAGCTGGGAGTTCCGCAAGGGGATGACCGCCTTCGTCGAAGGGATCAACATCACCAAGGCAGACCGCCGCGGCCATATGCGCAATGACCAGACCGTGTTCTTCGCGGCACCTGGCTATGCCCGCTATTCGGCCGGTCTGCGCTACACCTTCTGACGTCGGGGTCGATCGGCAGAACGGGGGGAGCCGCACCGCTTGTCGGGGCGGCTCCCTTGCCGCATGGTGAGCGGCGTTGTGGCGACCAGAGCTTGCCTAGGGAGACGATCAAGTGACCAGCCATCAGGTTCTCAATCCGGCCGATCATCGCGCGCTGCGGGTGCGGACAGAAGCTGGCCCTGAGCTTGGCGATGGCACCATGGCCACCTTGGTCGTGCCGGCTGAATTCCGCCGGCTGGCGACGGAATATCCGATCCTGTTTCGCTACGATACGGCGCAACAGGGTTTCAGTGCTTTGGCCCTGCTGGGTTTCGAAGAGGGCGAGAACCTGTTCCTTGATGATGGCCAATGGCAGGCATCGTGCCGTCCGCTGGCCATGGCGGTCCAGCCCTTCCTTGTTGGCCGATCGCGTGATGGTGACGGACCTTCGCAGGTCCATGTCGACATGGACCATCCGCGGGTCGTGAACGGCGCGACAGGCGTAGCCGTGTTCGATGAAGCGGGTCAGCCGACGCCGTTCCTTGAGGAAATCGCCGGTATGCTGGGCGCGCTGGATGAAGGATACCGCGCGAGCGGCGAATTTTACGCCGCGCTTGATCGCTATGACCTGCTTGAACCCTTTTCGATGGACGTCACGCTGGACAACGGGGCCAGCCACCGGCTGGTGGGCTATCACCTGATCAATGAGGACAAGCTGCGCACCTTGGAGCCCGGTGTGCTGGCCGAACTGCACCGCGATGGCCATCTGGAGCCGATCTTCATGGCGCTTGCCTCGCTGGGCAACCTTGCCAAGCTGGTCCGGCGCAAGAACCGGCGCGTGAATGGCTGAACCGGCGGCACATCTGATGGCGCTGCCCCGCGTGGCAGAGGTTGAGATCAGCGCTGTCGATCTGGACGCGCGCTTGATGGATGCCGACCAGCCATTCGTTGTGCGCGGACTGGCGATCGACTGGCCGCTGGTCAGGGCCGGGCTGGAGAGCGCCGATGCGGCGCGCAGCTATCTGGTGGCGCACAGCCGGGATCGTTCCTTTGCCGCGAATATCGGCACGAGCCCGGGGGACGAGCGGCTGTTCTATGATGCGGCGATGCGGATGAATTTCCGCATGGTGCAGGGCAGCCTGGCAGAATTCATGGCGGCCATGGCGGCAGCGGGGGCGCAAGAGAATGCCCCGGTCCATTACCTGTCCTCTGTCGATATGCGGGACTACTTCATCGGTCTGGCCGAAGCGAACAGCCTGCCGCTGGGCGGGCGCCGCCCGTTGGAATCGATCTGGATTGGCACGCGCACCCGGATCGCCGCGCACAACGACGTGCCGGATAATCTGGCCGTCTGCGCCGTGGGCAAGCGGCGCTTCACGCTGTTCCCGCCCGATCAGTTCGTCAATCTCTATCCCGGCCCGCTGGAGAACACCCCGGCCGGCCGTCCGGTCTCGATGGTTGATCTGCACGCGCCTGACTTCACCGCCTATCCCCGGTTCCGGGAAGCCCTGGCCCATGCCCGGGTTGCCGAACTGGAACCGGGCGACGCAGTGTTCATCCCCTCGCTCTGGTGGCACCATGTCGAAGGGCTGGCCGCCTTCAACGTGCTGGTGAACTACTGGTGGCGGGATGCCCCTCATTTCCTGGGCAAGCCCGAGGATGCGCTGTTCCATGCGATCCTCGCGCTGCGCGATCTGCCTGCGGCCGACAAGGCGCGCTGGCGCGACCTGTTCGATCATTATGTCTTTGCCAATGGAGAAGCTGTGACCCGCCACCTGCCCCCCCAGGCGCATGGCATTCTTGCGCCGCTCACCGCTGAAACTGCCGGCCAGCTCAAGGCCCACCTGTTGCGGAGCCTGTCGCGATGAACCCGAACAAGAAACTCAAAGTCGTGATTGCCGGTGGCGGCACGGCCGGCTGGATGACGGCTGCAGCAATGGCCAGCACGCTGGGCGATTGCATCGATCTGACTCTGGTCGAATCCGAGGCGATCGGCACGATCGGCGTGGGCGAAAGCACGATCCCGCCGATGGTCCTGTTCAACCGCCTGCTCGGGATTGGCGAGGCGGATTTCATGCGCGCCACCCAGGCCACCTTCAAGCTGGGCATCAAGTTCGAAAACTGGAAGGATGTGGGCCATTCCTATTTCCATTCCTTTGGCACCACCGGCAAGGACCACTGGTCTGCCGGGTTCCAGCATTTCTGGCTGCACGGCCTGACCCAGGGGCATCAGCACAGCTACGATGACTATTGCCTGGAACTGAAAGCCGCGCTGGAAGGCAAGTTCGCCCATCTGCCCGATGACAAGATGAACTATGCCTATCAGCTCGATTCCGGGCTCTATGCCGCGTTCCTGCGCAAGCGCGCCGAGGGCGATGGGGCCGTGCGGATCGAAGGGCGGATTGCCGAGGTTGAGCTCGATGGGACAAGTGGCAATGTCGCCGCCTTGCGCCTTGATGGCGACCGGCGGATCGAAGGCGACCTGTTCATTGACTGCACCGGCTTCCGCGCCCTGCTGATCGAAGGTGCGCTGCACGCCGGGTTCGATGACTGGACGCACTATCTGCCGTGCGATTCCGCGATCGCGGTGCAAACCGCCAGTGTCCGCCCGCCCGTGCCCTATACCCGGGCGATTGCCCACGATGCCGGGTGGCAATGGCGCATCCCGCTGCAGCACCGGCAGGGCAACGGAATCGTCTATTGCAGCCGCTATCTTGACAAGGATGCCGCGCTGGAGCGGTTGCTTGGTACGGTTGAGGGGCAAGTCCTGACCAAGCCCAATTTCATCAGCTACACCACCGGGGCGCGGCGCAAGCAGTGGCATCGCAATTGCGTGGCAATCGGGCTTTCGGGCGGGTTCATGGAGCCACTGGAATCGACCTCGATCCATCTGATCCAGCGCGCCGTGCTGCGGCTGATCCGGATGCTGCCGGATGGCCCGGTGAGCGAGCGCGACATTGCCGAATTCAATGACCAGCAGCTGACCGATATGGACCAGATCCGCGACTTCCTGATCCTGCATTACAAGGTGACCGAGCGGCGCGATTCCCCGTTCTGGCGGCACTGCGCGGCGCTGCCGATGCCCGATAGCCTGGCCCAGAAGATCGAGCTGTTCCGCGAAACCGGCCGGGTGTTCCGCAAGAACGAGGAACTGTTCGTCGAGAACAGCTGGGTCCAGGTGATGATGGGGCAGGGGATCATGCCCGAAAGCTATCACCCGATCGCCACGAAGCTGCGCGCTGACGAGCTCGACAAGTTTCTGGCCATGCTGCGCGATTCGGTGGCCCGGACCGTGGCCGGACTGCCTGACCAGCAGACCTACATTGCCAGCTATTGTGCCGCGCAGGATGCGGTGGCGGCATGAAGCGGTCCCTGCTCCTCACTTCGCTGGCCTTGCTCACCACCCCTGCGGCTGCCTCCGATAGCGCGGTCTGGAAGCTGGTCTGGTCCGACGAGTTCGATGGCGCAAAAATCGACCGGGCCAAGTGGGGCTTCGATGTCGACTGCTGGGGCGGCGGCAACGAAGAGCAC
>CAWUNP010000061.1:0-7308 GCA_963923805.1 uncultured Novosphingobium sp.
AACATCATCTCTGATGAGGTGAAGATGCAGCTGACCGTGCGGTCCTATTCGGACGCCTCGCGCAAGCTGTTGCTCGATGGGATCAAGCGGATCGCCCGGGCTGAGGCGGAGGCTTCGGGCCTGCCGGAAGACCGGATGCCGGTGATCAAGATTGCCGAACCCTATGCCCGCGCCACCTGGAACACGCCGGAACTGGCAGAGCGGATGCGCGGCGTGCTGACCAAGCGGTTCGGCGCTGATCGGGTGGCCAGCCCGCAACCGTCGATGGCGGGCGAGGACTTTGGCGAAATTGCCCGGGCCGCCGGACCCGGCACCCAATCGCTGATCCTCTGGATCGGCGGGCGTTCGGCTGCCGAGATGGAAGCGGCCGCGAAAGAGGGCAAGCAGCTGCCAGGCTTGCACAGCCCGTTCTGGGCGCCCGAGGCGGACAAGGTAATCGCGGCGGGGACCGAGGCGCTGGTGGCTTCGACGCTTGAACTGATGCCACGCAAGTGAAGGGGCAAGCCTGATCCATTTTTGCGAATTATTCGCATTAGGTTGATCGACTTTGCCGATTACTGGTCGCGGAAAATCCCTTTGGCGTAAACGGAACCAATTGCGCATTGCGCAATGGTCACGATTCACCGCCAAAGGAGAAACAACATGGCACTCAAGGGTTCTAAGACCGAGGAAAACCTCAAGGCTGCCTTCGCTGGTGAAAGCCAGGCGAACCGCCGTTACCTGTACTTCGCACAGAAGGCCGACATCGAAGGCCACAACGACGTTGCCGCCGTGTTCCGCTCGACCGCGGAAGGCGAAACCGGCCACGCGCACGGCCACCTCGAATACCTCGAAGAGTGCGGCGATCCGGCCACCGGTGAACCGATCGGTGACACCGTTGCCAACCTGAAGGCTTCGATTGCCGGCGAAACCCACGAGTACACCGATATGTACCCGGGCATGGCCAAGACCGCACGCGATGAAGGTTTCGATGAAATCGCTGACTGGTTCGAAACCCTGGCGAAGGCTGAAAAGAGCCACGCCGGCAAGTTCCAGAAGACGCTCGACACGCTCCTCGCTGACGCGTGATTGATTGGCGCCGCTCCGGAACCGTTCCGGGGCGGCGTTTGATTCCAGAGATACAGGGGTTCCCGACATGGAAGGCAGTCTGGAGGCGCCGATCCGCCACGTTATTCCGTGGCAGGACGAAGCCTGGTATGATGAAGCCGCGCTCGATGCCGAGCTGCGCCGGGTCTATGACATCTGTCATGGCTGCCGCCGCTGCTTCAACCTGTGCGACAGCTTCCCGATCCTGTTCGACTCAATTGACGAGAGTCCGAACGAGGAGGTCGAGGACCTGACCAAGCCGCAGCTCCAGGCCGTCGTTGACGCCTGCACGCTGTGCGACATGTGCTTCCTCACCAAGTGCCCCTATGTGCCGCCGCACAGCTTTGATCTGGATTTCCCGCATCTGATGCTGCGCGCCCGCGCAATCGAGAACCGCAAGGGCGAAACCAAGCTGGCCGATCGCGAACTGGCGAAGATGACCCGCAACGGCAAGCTGGGCTCGGCCGTGGCCGGGCTGGCGAACTGGGCGACCGATCCGGACAATGGCCTGACCCGCGGCGTGATGGAATCGACCCTCGGGATCGATCGCCGGGCCCATGTGCCGGCCTTTGCCGAGGTGCCGCTGGTCAACAAGGCCGCGGGCATCATTCCGCAGCCCAACCCCGATGGCCCGGCCTTTGGCAAGAAGGTCGTGCTCTATGCCGGCTGCCATGACAATTTCAACGACGGCACCCCCGGTGAAGCCGCAATCAAGGTGCTGGCGCACAACGGCGTGCAGGTTCGGGTGGAATACCCCGATTGCTGCGCCATGCCCAAGTTCGAGAACGGCGACCTGCCGGCCGTGGCCAGCGCCGCGACCCGCATCTCGGCCTTCTTCCAGCCGCTGATCGAACAGGGCTGGGATATCGTGCCGCTGACCACCTCCTGCGCGCTGATGCTCAAGTTCGAATGGCCGCTGATCGAGCCGGAGAACGAGGCGGTTAAGCTGCTCAGCAAGCACTGCTTCGACGTGTCCGAATATGTCGTCGCGCTTTCCAAGGAAACGGGCCTCGCGCCGATCGAAGCCATGCCGGCCTCGATCGCGGTGCACTTTGCCTGCCACGCCCGCGCCCAGAACATGGGGCCCAAGGCGATGGAAATGCTCAAGCTGATTCCCGAAGCCAAGCCTGCGCTGACCGAGCGCTGCTCGGGCCATGGCGGCAAGTGGGGCATCTTCAAGGAGAACTTCGATCGCGCCGTGAAGGTGGGCAAGCCCGCCGCGCGCAACCTGCTGAAGTCTGAGCCGGACGTCATCGTCAGCGAATGTCCGCTGGCTGGCCCGCACCTGAAGCAGGTCATCGAGACCACCGGGGCGCAAGCCCCCGACCGTATCGGCCACCCCATCGAGGTGATGGCCCAGGCTTATGGACTGTAACGATCATGCCCCGCAACGCCCGAACCATCACTGCTGACGATATCCTGCCGCTGGATCGCTATGAGCTGATCCGCACCGACAAGAAGCAGGAAGCCCTGCTGCGCAAGAAGCTGACCCGCATGGGTGTTGGCCCGCACGCGACCGCGCTGTTCGAAACGTGGGATTCGATGTGGCTTCAGGTCCAGGAAATGCTGCGGATCGAAAAGGGCGGGGCGGACCAGCTGGTTGACGAGCTCTCGGCCTATGACCCGATGGTCCCCAAGGGGCGCGAGCTGACCTGCACCTTGCTGTTCGAGATCGAGGATCCGGTCCGCCGTGATGCCTTCCTGCGGACGATTGGCGGGGTGGAAGATCACATTGCGCTGCAGATCGGTAGCCATGTGATCAAGGCGCGCGCCGAGGGCGATGTCGAACGGACCCGCGAAAGCGATGGCAAGGCCAGCGCAGTCCACTTCCTGCACTTCGATTTCGATGATGCCGCGATTGCCGCCTGGCAGTCGGGCGAAGGCAATGCCATGCTGGTGATCGATCACCCGAACTATGGCCACGCCGCAATCATCAATACCGACAGCCGGGAGTACCTCGGCCGCGAGTGCTTCGCCGCCTAGTCCAGGGTGCTGGCACCCGATCTGATCCGCGATGCTTCCTTGATGGCGGCGATTTCCGCTGCGCCCGGTTTGCGGGGCAAGCGGCGTTTGCGGGCCTTCAGCGCAGCCTGACGTTCGGGCAGCAGGTCTTCAGGCCGGTCAACGCCGCTGGGCAGCAGGGTCGGCTTGGCCAATGCCTCGGGCGGTAAGATCGGGATTGCGGACTGCTGGGAAAGGGTCTGCTCCTGCAGCGGCGGGTCCTCTTCGGGCATCGTCCGGCGGAGCGCTATTTTCAGCCCGTTATTGGCCTTGTTTGAGGCATCCGCAAGGTTGACTTGCTGCCGCGGTGCGCCCTTGTGCGCCAGTTGTGGCCTGGCTACTTCGGTGCTGTTGCCGCTTGCGAACAGGGCGATGCAAAAGGTGATGGCCAGCGTCGCTGCGGCAAAGTGCTGCAGCATTTTCGGCGAGATCGGCAGGTCTGTCTTGGCGCGGCGCATGGTCGGGCCTTAGCCCGAGAAGGGTTAGCCGGCCGCCAATTGTGCTTGGTTACCAAGCAATTGACGGCCGCCAGGGTGAAAGGGGCACCCGGACGGCCGTCGTTTCTCCTCCCCAGGAGATTGCGGGCTCAGCTGTAAGTGCCAAGCCGATGATAGAGCGCGTTGATCCGCGCGATTTCTTCAGGGCCTTCCACCGCCTTGGCATGGCTGGCGAGGGCTGCCTTGAGCAGCTGGAAGTCGGCCGTCGAGAGCAGAGCGCGAGCGCGCTGCGGTTCGCGGGTTTCGGTAGCGGTCATGGTATTCATCGCACCTTCTCCTTGCTGCGACTTGCGTGGTTCCCGGCCTCAGGCCGCAAACTGGTTCATCGTGTTGTGTTCGCCCGCCGCCTTGAGCGCGGCTTCACCGGCGAAGTATTCCTTGTGATCGTCACCGATGTCGCTGCCCGACATGTTCTGGTGCTTCACGCAGGCGATACCCTGGCGGATTTCCTGGCGCTGGACACCCTTGACGTAACCCAGCATGCCCTGATCGCCGAAGTATTCCTTTGCCAGGTTGTCGGTGCTCAGCGCTGCCGTGTGGTAGGTCGGCAGGGTGATCAGGTGGTGGAAGATTCCAGCCTGGGCGGCGGCATCGCGCTGGAAGGTGCGGATGCGTTCGTCGGCTTCGGCCGCCAGTTCGGTGCCATCGTAGTCGATGCTCATCAGCTTGGCCCGGTCATAGGCAGACAGGTCCTTGCCCTCGGCCGACCAGGCATCGAACACCTGCTGGCGGAAGTTGAGCGTCCAGTTGAAGCTGGGCGAATTGTTGTAGACCAGCTTGGCATTGGGAATGACTTCGCGAATGCGGCTGACCATGCCGCCGATCTGGCCGATGTGCGGCTTTTCGGTTTCGATCCACAGCAGGTCCGCCCCGTTCTGGAGGCTGGTGATGCAATCGAGCACGCAGCGATCTTCCCCCGAGCCGGCGCGGAACTGGAACAGGTTGCTGGGCAGCCGCTTGGGGCGCAGCAGCTTGCCATCGCGGCTGATCAGAACTTCGCCGTGGCCGATTTCACTGACTTCGTCGCAATCGAGGAAGCTGTTGTACTGATCGCCGATATCACCGGCTTCGCGGGTGAAGGCGATCTGCTTGGTCAGGCCAGCGCCGAGCGAGTCCGTGCGGGCGACGATGATCCCATCGTCGATCCCCAGTTCCATGAAGGCGTAACGGACGGCGCGGATCTTCGCGAGGAAGTCTTCATGCGGCACGGTGACCTTGCCATCCTGGTGGCCGCACTGCTTTTCATCCGAGACCTGGTTTTCGATCTGGATCGCGCAAGCACCGGCCTCGATCATCTTCTTGGCGAGGAGATAGGTCGCCTCGGCATTGCCGAAACCGGCGTCGATATCGGCGATGATTGGCACCACGTGGGTTTCGAAGTTGTCGATCCGGGCCTGGACCTGCTTGGTCCGGACCGCATCGCCAGCCTTGCGGGCATCGTCCAGCTCGCGGAAGATCATGCCCAGTTCGCGGGCGTCAGCCTGGCGCAGGAAGGTGTAAAGTTCCTCGATCAGCGCCGGAACGCTGGTCTTTTCGTGCATCGACTGATCGGGCAGGGGGCCGAATTCGCTGCGCAGTGCCGCGATCATCCAGCCCGAGAGGTAAAGGTAGCGGCCCTTGGTGGTGCCGAAGTGCTTCTTGATCGAGATCAGCTTCTGCTGGCCGATGAAGCCGTGCCAGCAGCCCAGCGACTGGGTGTAATTGGCCGGATCGGCATCATAGGCGGCCATGTCGGCCCGCATGATCTTCGCGGTGTACCTGGCGATCTCCAGCCCGGTCTTGAAGCGGTTCTGCAGCTGCATCCGGGCAACCGATTCAGCATCGATCCCGTCCCAGTTGCTGAAGCGGCTGATCTGGCTGTCGGCGGTGGCGATGATATCGGTATAGGACACGGGGAACCTCCAGGGGTTTGAACAACCCTTGGCTAACCCCGAATGGCTGAGTCGCTGTCCAAGAAATTACAAAATTTCTTGTCCTAATGCGGTAAAAGAGCAGCATCAGCTTGCAATGTTGTCACAAATATTACAAATGGGGGCATGGCCGATACCCTCCTGCTCGCTGGACCAGCGGTCCGCCGCCTTCGCAAGCGCGAAGGGCTGACCCAAGCGGGGATGGCGGCGCAGCTTGGTATTTCAGCCAGTTACCTGAACCTGGTGGAGCGCAATCAGCGGCCACTGACGGCCCGGCTGCTGGTGCGATTGGCCGAAGCCTTCGATTTCGATCCGCGTAGTCTGCGCCAGGACGAATCGGTCGGCGGGGTCGATGGCTTGCGGCGGCGTCTGGCCGATGCGCGCTTTGCCGATATGGCGATTGATCGCGACGAGATCGCCGAATGGCTGAGCGCCGCACCGCAGGCGGCGATCGCTTTTGCGCGCCTGTTTGATTCCAGCGGCGCCGGTAGTGCCTTGGCCGATGAACCGATGGAACTTGTCCGCCGCGAGATCGAGCGCTGGCGCAACCATTTTCCCGATCTTGACGCCGCGGCCGAGGCCTTGGCCGATGAGCTGCGCCTGTCCAACCCGGACATGGGGGCGGCCCTGACCGAGCGGCTGCGGCAGAAGCATCAGATTGCCGTGCGCACCCTGCCTGTCGAGGTCATGCCCGATGCGCTGCGGCGGCTTGATCTGCATGCCCGCCAGTTACAGCTATCCGAACTGCTCGATCCGTCATCGCGCAATTTCCAGATCGCATTGCAACTGGCCATGCTGGAACAGCGCGACGAAATCAGCGCGATCGCCAATGGCGCGCAGTTTGCGGACCGGGCGGCCTGGCGGCTGTTCCGGCGGCACCTGACGGCCTACTTCGCGGCCGCCATTCTGATGCCCTATGGCCGCCTGATCCGGGCCTGCGAAGCAACCGGATATGACCTGCCGATCCTGCAGCGCCGGTTCAACGTGGGTTTTGAGCAATTGGCCCACCGCCTGACCACCCTGCAGCGGGTTGGCCAGCGCGGCCTGCCGTTCTTCATGGCGCGGGTTGACCGGGCCGGGCAATTTTCAAAACGCTATGCCGGGGCCAGCGGCACGGCCTTGCTCGATAGCGAGACTGGCTGCCCGCTGTGGGTCGCGCACCGGGCGTTTGAGCGGGCCGGGCAACTGTGCGTGCAGGTTGCCAGCTTTGTTGAACCCAGCGGCACGGCAACCCAGTGGCTGACCATTGCGCGGACTGTCGAGGGAAATGCCGCCCCCGGCACCGAAGGTCCGCGCTTTGCCGTTGCGCTGGGGATCGATGCCACACTGGCCGGGGGGCTGGCCCAGGCCCGCGGCCTGGCGCTTGCCCCGGAAAGTGCCGTGCCGATCGGTCCGGGATGCGGCCGTTGCCATCGCAAGGATTGCGCGCAACGTTCGCTGCCGCCCCGCGGCGCAGCCCTGGCCTTTGATGAGCGATCACGCGGGCTCACGCCATTTGCCTTTGCCGATTGAACCAACTGTAAGATTTACCGACATTTCATAAGTGCCCGTTAGGCAGGCCGCGAGATTTCTCGGGTTGCAAGGGCCAATGATCCGCCTGTTCAAACATTACATTCCCTATGCGGTGATCCTGGTCGGCGTGCTCGACCTGTTGCTGCTCTATCTGGCGGGGGATCTTTCCTGGCGGCTGCGGGCGGCGCAGATCGGGATGGATCCGGCCCAGATCAGCGACCGGTTCTGGCAATTGGCCGGGCATGCCGGGGTGATGCTGGCGGCGATGATCGCGGTTGGGGTCTATGGCCCTGAGGCACTGC
>CAWUNP010000062.1:0-7302 GCA_963923805.1 uncultured Novosphingobium sp.
GGCAAAGAAAATCGACGCCGCTGCAGCCGAAACCCCACCAAAGCCCAGCGGCGTGAAGGGTTCAAAATTCTCCATCTTCATCACCGGAACGGCCAGGATGATAAAGGCGGTCAGCGCAACGATCTTGATCACCACCAGAACCGCGTTGAACGTTGCCGATTCCTTGGTGCCAACAACCAGCAGCGCGGTTACCGCCATGGCGATGAACACGGCCGGCAGGTTGATCCCGCCGCCGACCGCCGCCAGCGCCCCCTTGGTGAAGAAGGTTGGCAATTCGAGCCCTAACCCGGATTGAACCAGACCGATGAAATAGTTGGACCAGCCCACCGAGACGGCCGAGGCGGCAATCGCATATTCAAGGATCAGGGCCCAACCCACGATCCAGGCGATGATTTCGCCCATCGAGGCATAGGAATAGGTGTAGGCAGAGCCGGAAACCGGCACCATCGAGGCCATTTCCGCATAGCAAAGCGCGGCCACTGCGCAGACGAAACCGGCGATGATAAAGCTGATCATCATACCCGGCCCGGCCTTCTGCGCCGCCTCAGCGGTCAGCACGAAGATCCCGGTGCCGATGATGGCCCCGATCCCCAGCATGGTCAGCTGGAAGGCACCAAGCGAGCGGTGCAGCGATTTCTTTTCGGCAGTGGCCAGAATGGCGTCGAGTGATTTGACGCGACCGAACATGCAATTCCCCTAAAAAGCGCGATGCCGGATACATAGTCCGGCCCACATTTGCATCTGGCCCAAGAAGCTAGCGGCAAGCGGGCCATTGGCAAGCGCAAATCGCCGGACTTCCCCAGCTTTGCCAGACAGTCTAAAGGCCAAAACCATGTCCACGACCTTCCAGCTCGATACGGCCACCAGCCGCGCCACGCCAACGCCGGCGCCGATGAAACGCCTGACCATCCCCGCGATCCGCAAACGCAAGGTCGATGGCGTCACGGCAGAACCGGTGGTGATGCTTACGGCCTATACCGCACGCCAGGCGCAACTGCTTGATGCGCATTGCGATCTTCTGCTGGTGGGGGATTCGCTGGGACAGGTGATCTATGGCCTGCCCTCGTCCGTGCCGGTCACGCTCGACATGATGGCAGCCCATGGCGCGGCGGTGGTGCGCGGCTCTTATCACGCGGCCGTGGTGGTCGATATGCCGTTTGGCGCATACGAGGCTTCGCCGCAGCAAGCCTTCGAAAGTGCTGCCCGGTTGCTCAAGGAAACCGGCTGCGCCGCGGTAAAACTCGAAGGTGGCGCGGCCATGGCCGAAACCGTCGCCTTCCTGACCCAGCGCGGCATTCCGGTGATGGGCCATGTCGGGTTGACCCCACAGGCGGTCAACGTGCTGGGCGGCTACAACGCCCGCGGCCGCAGCGATACTGAAGCCGCCAAGATCGTCGCCGATGCCAAGGCGCTGGATGAAGCCGGGGCCTTCGCCATCGTCGTCGAAGGCGTGGTTGAACCAATCGCGATCGCGGTGACCAAGGCTGTGGCCTGCCCGACCATCGGCATCGGCGCCTCGGCCCAGTGCGATGGCCAGGTGCTGGTAACCGAAGACATGCTGGGGATGTTCGAACGCGTCCCCCGCTTCGTGAAACGCTATGAGGAGATTGCCGAGACGATCTCTGCCGCGGCGGCCCGCTATGCCGCCGAAGTTCGGGACAGGTCCTTCCCGGGCATTGAACAGACCTACCAGCCGAAATAGGGCAAGCCGATGTTGATGCGTTTCTATAAGGGCTCGATCCTGTTCACCCTCGTCTGTCTGGCGCTTGGTGCATGGTATGGCTGGGCGATGACCGGCAACCTCGCGGCCACGGCATCAATGCTGTGGATCATCCTGGTGCTGTCGGTGCTGGAGGTGTCGCTCTCGTTCGATAACGCCGTGGTAAATGCCGCGGTGCTGACCGACATGGACGATATCTGGCAGCGCCGGTTCCTGACCTGGGGCATGGTGATCGCGGTGTTCGGGATGCGGATCGTCTTCCCGCTGGCCATCGTCGCGATTGCGGCCGGCTTGGGCCCTGTTGATGCCCTGAACCTGTCGCTCAACAATCCGGCTGAATACGAACGGATCGTCAGCAGCGCCCACGTCGGAATTGCCGGTTTTGGCGGAGCGTTCCTCGCCATGGTCGGCCTGTCGTTCTTCTTCGATGGCGAGAAGGACGTGCACTGGATCACCTGGATCGAGGAAAAGCTCGCGCTTGTCTCCAATATCAAGGCGGCGGAAATCGCGCTGTTGCTGCTGGTGCTCTATGGCGTTTCACGCATGATCCCGGCGGACGAGGCGCTGACTTTCATGATCGCCGGCGTCCTAGGCCTGGTTACCTTCATTGCCGTCGAAGCCATCGGCACCGTGCTGGAAATGCGCGAGGAAGCACTCAAGCTGCAAGGCGCGGTTGTCCGCTCCGGCCTGGGCGGGTTCCTCTACCTCAACATCCTCGATGCCTCGTTCAGCTTTGACGGCGTGATCGGGGCCTTTGCGCTCTCCAACAACATGGTGATCATTGCGCTGGGCCTGTCGATCGGCGCGATGTTTGTGCGCTCGATGACGATCCACCTCGTCAAGCAGGGCACCCTGTCAGAGTATCGCTATCTTGAGCATGGCGCCTTCTGGGCCATCATCGCCCTGGCGGCGATCATGCTGCTTTCAGCGAAGTTCCACATCCCTGAAACCGTCACCGGACTGATTGGCGCCGCGATGATCGGGCTCTCGCTGTGGTGGTCAATCCGCCACAACCGGCGCTATCCCGATGGCGAGATCGAGGACGCTATCCGGGCGGATTGAGCCGCGCAGCAATCGGCGCGGCGATTACCAGCTGGACCAGGTGGTAAAGCAGGATCGGCAGCAGCACGATCCCCGCGGCCGCTGGCGAGAACAGCACGGTGGCGAGCGGAGCGCCCATGGCGATGCTTTTCTGAGCCCCGGCGAACAGGAAGCTGACCCGGTTCGGGCGATCGAGCCCGATTGATCCGCCCGCGAGCCAAGCCCCGAGATGCCCGTAGAGCAGGAATAGCGCCGTTCCTCCGGCCAGCCATAGCCAGCCTGCCAGATCGATCCGCTCCCAGAACCGCTGGGCAACTGCACCGGAGAAGGCCACGTAAACCGCAATCGCGATCGACGTCCTGTCCATGCGCGTCACCAGCTGGCGATGGCCTGCCACCCAAGCCCCCATCCGGCCCTGTAAGGCTTGTCCCAGCAGGAACGGGATCAGCAGGATCGTCACGACCTTGATCAGCCCTTCGGCATGGAACGCCGCCGTGCCGCTCCCCGCGAACAAGGAGAACAGCGGCGCCGTGATGAACACGCCCAGAATATTGAGCAACGCTGCCGCGACGACCGAACTGGCAACATTGCCGCCCGCCAACGACGAATAGGCCGTTGCCGATTGCACCGTTGAAGGCAGGCAACCCAGATAGAGGAAGCCCAGCGCCAGCAGCGGCGGCATCCAGCCCTGCCCGCCTTGCCACAGCAGCCACCCGGCCAGCGCCATCGCCCCGAACACCCAGCCCACCAGTGGCCAGAGCAGGCGGTGATTGCCGATCCCGGCCCGCACCTCGTGGCGCGGCAGGCGCAGCCCGTTGAGGAAGAACAGCAGGAAAACCGCCGCATTGGCCACGAACTGGGCCACCTCACGCGCGGCGCCCTGCACCGGCAGGACCAGAGCGAGGCCGATCGCCAGCGCCAGCAGCCGCACCATGGGATCCAGTCTGGAAAGCATTTTCTTACCCCTGCCCCGCTCGCCCTGAGCTTGTCGAAGGGCCGCAAATTCTTGGTGCCTCGCGCCAGCGCTCAAAGAACAAGGGCAATCCTTCGACAAGCTCAGGATGAGCGGAATTTGGCGTAAAGTGCCTAACGGCCCGCCAGCTTCACCGCCGGGGCCGGCGTGGCCGAGAACCGCGGCGCCGGGGCCGGCTGGACCATGCCGCCGTCCTCAACGAATGTACCCCGCGCCACGTTGTGCGGGTGCTTGGGCGCTTCCTTGAGGCTGAGGACCGGAGCGAAACAGATGTCCGTCCCATCCATGATCGCGCACCATTCGTCGCGGGTCTTGGTCAGGATCAGGGCGGTCATCCGTTCCTTCAGCTCGTCCCACTTCATCGGGTTCATCTGCTGGGCAAAGTCGGGATCATTCGCCAGCCCGGTCTTCTCCAGCAGGATCGCGTAGAACTGGGGCTCGATCGAGCCGAGCGAGATGTATTTGCCGTCCTTGGTTTCGTAAGTGTCATAGAAGTGCGTGCCGCTATCGAGCAGGTTGACCCCACGCTCATCGCGCCACTGCCCGTTGCCGAGGAAGGTATAGGTCATGGCCGAAAGGATCGCCGCGCCATCGACCATGGCACAATCGACCACCTGGCCCTGACCGCCGGAGCGGGCATGAAGCACGCCAGCGACCACACCAAAGGCCAGCATCATCCCGCCACCGCCGAAATCGCCCACCGCGTTGACCGGGAAAGTGGGCTTCTCGCCCTTGCGGCCATAGGAATGGAGCGCGCCGGACAGCGCAATATAGTTGATGTCATGCCCGGCCAGCGGTGCCATCGGGCCTTCCTGGCCCCAGCCGGTCATCCGCCCGATCACCAGCTTGGGATTGATCCCCAGCAGCACATCGGGGCCGATCCCCATGCGCTCGATCACCCCGGGGCGATAGCCTTCGATCAGCGCGTCGGCGCTCTTCACCAGCTCCTTGAGCTGTTCGATCGCGGCCGGATCCTTGAGGTCCAGCTCGACCCGTTCGCGGTTGCGGTTCAGGATGTCGCGATTGCCGCTGTCGCCAAACCGGCTTGACGTACCGGGGCGCTCAACCCGGATCACCCGTGCGCCATGATCGGCCAGCATCATCCCGCAAAACGGCCCCGGGCCAATCCCCGCCAGCTCGATCACGGTAACCCCAGCCAGAACCCCTGCCATCACGCATCCTCCAAAATTTAATCGTTCGATTAGTTTTGGCGGGCGCGATGCAGATTGTCGAGCGGAAAGCGGTCTCGCTGATCAGGCAGTGAGGTCGTATTGCTTGAGCAGATCATAGAGCGTGGGGCGACTGATACCGAGCAACTTGGCCGTGTTCGAGATATTGCCTTCGCACCGCGCCAGCGCATGGCGGATCACGCGGCGATCCGCCGCTTCGCGCGCAGACTTGAGATTGAGCACGCTGGCCTCCTCAAGCGTCTTGTCGGCCAGGTCCAGATCGGCTGCGCTTACCAGCTTGCCTTCAGCCATGATAACGGCCCGCTTGACCCGGTTTTCCAGTTCGCGAACATTGCCGGGCCAATGCCAGGCCGCGATTGCGGCCAGCGCATCGGCGGCGAAGCCCTGCACCTGCGGGTTCATGTCGCGGCCAAAACGGGCCAGAAAGGTCTTGGCAAGCAACACGGCATCGCCGGGGCGTTCAGACAGGCCCGGGATATTCACCACGATCTCGGCCAGACGATAGAACAGGTCCTCGCGGAAACTGCCGGCGGCGATCATCGCCTCCAGGTTCTGGTGCGTGGCGCAGACTATCCGGGTATCGACCGGGATCGGCTTGCGTGATCCGATCCGCTCGATCACCCGCTCTTGCAGGAAGCGCAGCAGCTTGACCTGCAAGGGCAGCGGAATGTCACCGACCTCGTCGAGGAACAGCGTGCCGCCCTGGGCCTGCTCGATCTTGCCCTCGGTGGTCTTGACTGCCCCGGTAAACGCCCCCTTCTCATGCCCGAACAGCTCGCTTTCCAGCAGATTTTCCGGGATCGCCGCACAGTTGATCGCCACGAAAGCGCCTCCGCTCCGGTCACTCGCCTCATGCAGTCCCCGTGCCAGCAATTCCTTGCCGGTCCCGCTCGCACCCAGCAGCATGACCGAAACGTTGGTGTTGGCCACCCGCTCAATCGTGCGGGCCACCTTGATCATTTCCGGGGCGCCCGTGATCAAGCGCCCCAGGACCCGGCTGCCCTGGTCTCGCCGCGCCGCCAGTTGCCGGTTCTCGGCCTCGATCTGATGAAGTTGCAACGCCCGCTGGACGATCAGGCCCAGCCGCTCGATATCAATGGGCTTCTGGTAAAAATCGTACGCACCGCGGGCGATCGCCTGCAAGGCGCTACCACGCGCGCCATGCCCCGAGGCGACGATAACCTTGGTATCGGGCTTGAGCGCCAGGATCGCATCAAGCACCGCGAAACCTTCGCTCGTCCCATCGGGATCGGGCGGCAGCCCCAGATCAAGCGTCACCACGGCAGGCTCTTCCGCGCGCAATGCCGCCATGGCCGAGGCCCGGTCACCGGCGATGATCACCGAAAAATCGGGATAGGCCCACTTGAGCTGGGCCTGCAGCCCGGCATCGTCTTCAACAACCAGCAGTTTGGGTCGGGGATCACTCATCACGCTACCTTCGCGGCAAAGTTGTGGAGCAGTTCGGCAGCCTCGGCCAAGGGCAACCGGATCGTGAACCGCGATCCGCGCCCCTCGCGGCTCTCGACCTCAAGCTGCCCGCCCATCGCCCGGACCAGCTCGCGCGCCTCGTAAGCGCCAATGCCAAAGCCCCCGGGTTTGGTGGAAACGAAGGGCTTGAACAGGCTGGTGCGAACAAATTCGGCGCTCATGCCGCAGCCGGAATCGATCACCGCGATCACCCCGTGCAGCCGGTCAACCGCCGTCTGGATGAAGACCGGACTGTCCGGCTCGCTGGCATCGATCGCATTCTGGACCAGATGGACCAGCACCTGCTCGAGCAAGGCTTCCCGCCCGGCGATCCGGCACGGGGCCAATTCGATCGCTTCAACCTGGTGACCCAGCTTGAACTGCGCGGCAACGCGCCGCGCAACCTGATCTGCGGCGACCGGCACCAGCCCTTCAACAGCCGTCGTGCCATAGCGCGAAAGACGGGCCAGCAAGGTGTTGAGCTTATCGGCCGCATTGCGCAGGGTCACCAGCATATCGGCCCGGAACGCGGGATTTTCGGCGTGGGCTTCGGCATTGCGGGCCAGCAGGCCAAGCTGGCTGGCCAGGTTCTTGATATCGTGCATCACAAAGGCGATGCGGCGGTTGAAATCATCAAACCGGCCCGCTTCGGCCAGGGCTTCCTGTCCGGCTTGCTCGGCCAGATAGCTGGCCAATTGCTGCCCGGCGACGCGGAGTAGATCAAAATCCTCCCAGTCGAGCCGGCGGGCGAAGGGTGGCCGGGCCAAGACGACCACGCCGACCAACCGGTCGAAATGGTGCAGCGGCACCATGGCCCAGGCGCGGGGTTCTGCCAGCAGCCACTCCGGGACCAGCCGCTGCGGCGGTGCCTGCCGGGCCAGCGGCAGGGCGCCCGCCCCCCGAAGCTCATC
>CAWUNP010000063.1:0-7236 GCA_963923805.1 uncultured Novosphingobium sp.
CACGGGGGCAAGGCCACCGCCGCGCGAAACCTTGATCTTGCGATCGCCGTCTTCGACCTCAATCTCGGTCAGGCCGGTGTCGGCGAGCATTTCCGCCAGTTCGCGCACCAGCGCGGTATCGATGTTCATTCCGGTGGGGCGGCTGCCTGCCTTGCTGTCGGCCATGCGTTCCTCGACTGGTTGGTTTGGCCATCGCCTATGCGCGGCACGACAGGCAGAGGCAAGCCCTCAGACGCTACGGAATGTCAGCAACCCACAGGACTTATCGGATCAGGGCCAGCCAGGCAGACACGCATCGCGGTCTGGCGTCAAGCCGCTGCCAGCATCCATGTCTAGCGATTTGACCCGGCAATCTTTCCCCATTGGCGGGCTGCGGTATAGCCCAGGTAACCGGTGCCAATTAGCGCATAGAGGGCTTTGGGCAGGCCGGAGAGGTGGAACATCTGGAACGGCTGGCGCACGAGTTGATCGAGTGGGCGGAAGTTACAACTTTAGTCCTACCACCCCGCCGGGGATCTATTCCGGACTGCTCACGGTGAACGTGGCATATAACTGATCAAGCCGGGCCTGAGCGACTGCTTCGCCGTCTGACTTCCTGTTCTTTGCCATGTGGAAAAATGGTCGGGACGAGAGGATTCGAACCTCCGACCCCCACACCCCCAGTGTGATGCGCTACCAGGCTGCGCTACGTCCCGACCGGTTCCTGCCCGCGTGGCGGGCTGGGGAGCCGCGCTATAGGCAGGGTGTGGCATCATGGCAAGCGTGCTGCGACAATCGGCAGGTTTGCGGGGTCAAGCCCTTGAACCTGATCGGACAAGCGCCATCTGCGCCCGGTTCGATCGGTGGCTGCGTTGCTATGGCATGCGCTTGCTGCTAGTCGCGCGCAATTGCGCCGGGCGCGCGGGCAGGGATGGCGTTATTGCGGCATCCGGCACGCGCTTCGGGTGTGGGGCAAACCCTTGTCACGAAAGTCGTACCTGCGATGAATACTCCGCTTCTTCCGATCCTCTCCGCCGCTGGCGGTGCTGCTGCCGAACCGCCGGTCTGGATCCAGTTCCTGCCGCTTGTGGCGATGGTCGTCATCTTCTGGTTCCTGATCCTGCGTCCGCAGATGCGCCGCCAGAAGGAACAGCAGGCCAAGCTGGCCGGGATCAAGAAGGGCGATCAGGTGCTGACCGGTGGCGGTCTGATCGGCAAGGTCGTCAAGGTTGACGAACATTATGCCGAGATCGAACTGGGCCAGAACGTCAAGGTCAAGGCGCTGAAGTCCACCATCGCTGATGTCATTCCGCCCAACGGCACGGCCGCAAACGACTGATCCGGTCCGTTTAATCCAAGGCAGGTTCTAGATGCTCGATTTTCCTCGCTGGAAGCAGCTGTGGCTGTGGTCCATCACCTTGGTGGCCTGCCTTGCGGCGCTGCCATCGCTGCTTTCGGTTGGCGGGGTAAACCTGCCTGACAGCCTGCCCAGCCCCAAGATCAATCTGGGGCTCGACCTGGCTGGTGGCAGCCACATCCTGCTGGAAGCAAACCCTGAACAGGTGCGCCGCCAGCGGCTGGAAACGATGGAAGAGGACGTCCGGGCGCGTATGCGTCAGGCCGATCCGTCGATCCGCATTGGCGATATCTCGACCAAGGATGGCACCGTCAGCTTCATCGTGGCCGATCCGGGGCAGGTTGATGCGGCGCGCGAACAGCTCCAGACCCTGACTAGCGGCGCGCAGTTGACCGGCCAGCGCGACTGGGACCTGCAGGTGCTGGACGGCAACCGCATCGTTCTGCGTCCGACCCAGGCCGGGATCGATCTGGCGATCAGCCAGGCAATGGACACCGCCACCGAAGTGGTCCGCAAGCGTATCGACGCGCTTGGCACGCGTGAGCCGACCATTATCCGCCAGGGCGCGCAGCGCATCGTGGTGCAGGTGCCGGGCCTGAAGGATCCGGCTGCACTGAAGAGCCTGCTGGGCCAGACCGCCAAGCTGGAGTTCAAGCTGGTCGATACCCTGGCCCTGCCGAGCGACGTCGCCCAGGGCATTGCCCCTCCAGGTTCGGAAATCGTGCCGCTTGAAGCTGCGCCGGGTTCGACCCAGCCGGCTGGTGCGATCGCCGTGAAGCGTCTAGGCGGGATCAAGGGCGATCGCCTGACCAATGCGCAGCAGAGCTTTGACCAGCAGACCAATGAACCGGTGGTCACCATTACCTTTGACCAGCAAGGCGGAGCCAAGTTTGCCAAGCTGACCACCGACAACGTCGGCAAGCCGTTCGCCATTATCCTCGATGGCAAGGTGCTGTCGTCCCCCGTGATCAACGAACCGATCATCGGCGGCACGGCGCGCATCTCTGGCAGCTTCACGATCCAGAGCGCGAACCAGCTGGCTATCGCCCTGCGTTCCGGCGCGCTGCCGGTTGACCTGAAGGTGGTGGAAGAGCGCTCGGTTGGTCCGGATCTGGGTGCGGACTCGATCGAAAAGGGAATGATCGCCTTTGGCGTCGGTACCCTTGCACTGATGATCTTCATGCTGGTCAGCTATGGCCGCTTCGGGGTCTATACCAATGTCGCGCTGATCCTGAACACGCTGATGATCCTTGGGGTCATGGCGATCATGAACACCACGCTGACCCTGCCGGGGATCGCCGGCTTCGTGCTGACGATCGGCGCGGCGGTGGATGCCAACGTGCTGATCAATGAGCGCATCCGCGAAGAGCGGGCGCGGGGCCGCCGCGTCGTCAACGCGGTTGAAATGGGCTATTCCGAAGCCAGCCGCGCGATCTTCGATGCCAATATCACCAATGTGATCGCGGCAACGCTGATGTTCGTGTTCGGCTCTGGCCCGGTGCGTGGCTTTGCCGTGGTGCTGATGATCGGCATCGCGACCTCGGTCTTTACCGCTGTTACCCTGACCCGCATGTGGGTTGCCGGCTGGCTGCGCCGCGCGCGTCCGTCCGACCTGGTGCTTTGAGGGATCAATCCGATGAAACTGCTCAAGCTTGTTCCCGATAATACCAACATCCGCTTCCTGCGGTGGCGGGTGCCTTTCTACATCATCAGCGTGCTGCTGATCGCCGCTTCGTGGGGCATGGTCCTGACCAAGGGCCTGAACCTGGGCGTCGACTTTGTCGGCGGGCAGATGATCCGCGTCACCTTCCAGAATACACCGGCCGCGCCGGTTGCTGAGCTGCGCGAGACGGTTGGCAAGCTGGGTTACGGCGAACCGATCATCCAGCAGTTCGGCAAGCCGAACGAGATCTCGATCCGGATGAAGCTGCCCGAAGGCTCGGCCCAGAACGCTGACCTGGCCGATCAGATGGCCCGCAAGATCACCGCCGCGATCAAGGCCGAACATGCTGACGCCCGGATCGACGGGGTGGATTCGGTTTCGGGCAAGGTGTCCGAAGAGCTTGGCAAGCAGGGCCTGCGGGCGCTGCTCGCGGCCATGGCGGCGATCTCGGTCTACATCTGGGTGCGGTTCGAATGGCAGTTCGGTGTGGGGGCCATGTTCAGCCTCATCCACGACGTGTCGCTGACGCTGGGCATGTTCGCGATCACGCAGATGGAGTTTGACCTCAACATCGTGGCCGCGTTGCTCACCCTGATCGGCTATTCGCTCAACGATACGATCGTGGTTTACGACCGGATCCGCGAAAACATGAAAAAGTTCCGCAAGATGCCGATGCCGGAATTGCTCGATCTGTCGGTCAATGAAACGCTCAGCCGCACGATGGTCACTTCGCTGTCGGTGCTGATTACTCTTGTGGCCCTGCTGCTGCT
This sequence comes from uncultured Novosphingobium sp., assembly GCA_963923805.1. GTDB lineage: Bacteria > Pseudomonadota > Alphaproteobacteria > Sphingomonadales > Sphingomonadaceae > Novosphingobium. Next base: position 3,770 of record CAWUNP010000063.1, read on the forward strand.
TGGGCCGAATGTGATCTTCGGTTTCACCGCCGCAATCACGCTCGGGATCTTCGTCGGCACCTATAGCTCGGTCTACATGGCTGCGCCGATCCTGATTTGGCTGAAGGTCAACCCGACCAGCTTCGTGCCGACCGAGTCCGACCTTGAGCGGCAGGAGCGTCTGGCGCGCGAAGGCGCCTAAACGCCGGCCAAACGCCGCCAGTGCTCGATGAGCGCGGCGGCGTTGGCCTGCCAGCTCATCCCGGCAACGGCTTGCTGGACGCGTTCGGGCGAGGGGCGCTCTGCGAGGAGCGCACCCACCGCCTTGGCAATCGCGGCGGCGCTGCGGGGAACCAGCCGGCCCCAATCGTGATCGGTGATCAGTTCCTGCGCGCCGGGGATCGGGGTGGTGACTACCGGGGTGCCGCAGGCCAGCGCCTCTACCCAGGCGTTAGCCAGGCCTTCGCTGGACGAAGGCAGCACGAAGACATCGGCGGCGTTGAGCAGGATTGGCAGGTCTTGATGGGGGACGGCCCCCAGGAACCGGACCTGCTCTGCAACACCAAGGTCCTTGGCCAGCGCGCGCAGGGCCGGTTCGTCCGCGCCGTGGCCAGCAATCAGCAGCACGGCTTCGGGTAGCTGGGCCAGTGCCTCGATCACGAAACGCTGGCCCTTGCGCGGGATCAGCGCGCCAACCGTGGCCAGCACCGGCTTGTTACGCGGCAGGCCAAGCTGGTCGCGGCACAGGCGGCGGTCGTAGGGGCGGAACAGGTCGGCATCGAGGCCGGTGCGATGCAGGGTGATCTTCTCACGCGGCATGCCCAGCGTGGCCATTTCATCGGCCAGCCCTTGCGAGACGGCCAGCAAGCCAGAAGCCCGGCGGCAGGCCTTGCGGATCTGGCCGGCCGTGGCGCGCTGGCGGCCCCAGTGGTAAATGTCTGCCCCGCGCGCCTTGATCGATACCGGCAGGCCCAGCACGGCCGCGATCCGCACGGCGGCATAGCCATCTGGATGGAAGAATTGCGCGTCGACCAGATCGAAGGGCTGCTCCGCGTGCAGGTGACGAGCGATTGGCAGGACGGCGCGCACGATCGCCCCGGCATTGAAACGCGCCCCCAGCCCGGGCAAGAGGGTGAAGCGCTGGCGTAGCAACTTAACGCCACCGCGCAGTTCTTCCTGCGGCAGGTCAAGCAACCGGCGATAGTGCGGGTGGAGCGACAGCGGGAAGGGCGGCAGGCCGATCGGGTTGACCAGCGTCAGATCCACATCGCCATGCTTCGCCACGGCCTGCATCTGCCGTTCGACAAAGATCCCGAAATTGGGATTGCGATCGTTGGGATAGAGCGTGCTGAGCGAAAGTACGCGCAAGGCCCGCGTCACAGCTTGCGGACCAGCATTTCGGCAACGGCGACCCAGGCCGGGCTGTCAATCACCACCTGGCGGCTGCCCGGGCCGGGCGGCAGGATTGCAACGCGGCGCTCATCCCGGTCGATCATGCGGCCGAAGGCAAACCGGCCACCCGGACGCGGGGCCAGGACATCGCGATTGAGCAGGCGGGCATAGTGTTCCGGCTGGTGCTGACGCAGCCAGACCTGATCGCCGCTGCGATAGTCGCCAGCGCCATGCTCGATCGCCAGCGCCACCAGCGGGGCATCGCCGCCAAGGTCGGTTGGCAAAAGCGCATCGCGCGGTGCGGGCAAGGCTTCGGCGCCATTCTCGGTAAAGCGGGCGATATAGCGCGGCTGATCGCTCTCGGCGCCGCGCACCAGCAATTCCGGCTCTACTTCAAGCGCGGCGGCGATCTTGTTCATCCAGGTGAGCGAGAGTTGCCGCATCCCGGTTTCAAGCCGGCCGATTGTCTGCGCCGTGGTCGGGGGTGAGCAGCGCTCCGCCACATCGGCCAGGGTCAGGCCCTTTTGCTTGCGGATATCCCGGATGCGATTGATCACCTTGCGCCCCTTTTAACCAATCTGGTTTTTCTGCTTTCCTACAAATAGCCGTCTTTGGCAAGCGGGTGTTCCGAAGCAGCGATGGAGGCGCAGATGAAGCAGGTGCTGGTCTAACGCGAACTGGATGATACTGGCCCTTTGGTTGGCGCGCCGCGCGCCGGACGGCGACGGGTGACGGTCAATCTTGCCGAAAGCCCGCTGTCATGGCTGCACGCCCGCGGGCATCTCAGCGATGCACAACTAGTCGCAGGAGAATGCCTGCGGCGCGATTTTGAGCGGGCGCAACTCGCCCCCGGGGTGACCATGCGCTGGGATGCGGTGCGGACCGGCAGCGCGCGCGCGGGGGGTCTCAACCCCACCGAACGCCAATTGGCCGCACGCGACCGGTTCGATGGCGCACTGGCGGCAGCAGGGCGCGACTTGGCTGACATTCTCTGGCGCGTAGTCTGTGCTGGCGAGACGCTGCCTGTGGCGGAAAAGGCGCTGGCCTGGCCGGTGCGCAGCGGCAAGCTGGTGCTGCGGATCGCGCTCGACCGGGTCGCGGGGTATTACCGGATCGGCTAGCCTTCAACCAGTTCGGCCAGTTCCAGCCAGCGCTCCTCGGCCGCGTCCTTTTCAGCTCGGGCAGCTTCGATGGCTTTGGTCAGCGCGGCAAATTTGGCGGGGTCACGCGTGTAGAGCGCCGGATCGGCCAGGGCGGCTTCATCGCGGGCAATCTGCGCCAGCAGTTCCTCGATGCGGCCCGGCAGCAAATCGTAATCGCGCTGGTCCTTGTAGGACAGCTTGGCCTTCTTGGGCGGCGGCGGAGGCGGCGGCGCAGCTTCGGCGGGCCCTTTGGCAACCCGCACCGGCGCCACCCGCTTGCTGCGCTGTTTTTCCCAATCAGCATAGCCGCCAGCGATGATATCGACCTTGCCGCTGCCATCGAGGCCCAGCGTGACCGTAACCGTGCGATCGAGGAAGTCACGATCGTGGCTGACGATCAGCACCGTGCCGTCATAGTCGGCGATGACCTCCTGCAAGAGGTCAAGCGTTTCGAGATCAAGGTCGTTGGTCGGCTCGTCAAGCACCAGCAGGTTGGATTTGCGGGCAAATTCACGGGCCAGCAGCAGGCGCGAGCGTTCACCGCCCGAAAGGGTGCCAACCCGGGCATCAACCAGCCCCGGATCGAACAGAAAGTCCTTCAGATAACCCTGGATATGCTTGCGCACCCCGCGCACGTCGATCCAGTCACCGCCCTCGGCCAGCACGTCGCGCACCCGCTTTTCCGGGGCGAGCAGGCTGCGCTGCTGGTCAATCATCACCCCGTGGAGCGTCTTGGCCAGCGTGACCGAACCTTCATCGGGGGCGAGTTCACCGGTCAGCAGCTTGAGCAGGGTCGTCTTGCCGGAACCATTGGCGCCGACCAGACCGATCCGGTCACCGCGCTGGATGCGCAGCGAGAAGTCCTTGATGATCGTGCGTTCACCAAACCGCTTGGTGACCTTTTCGGCGACGATGACCGACTTGGTCTTCACGTCATCGACGGCCAGCTTCATC
>CAWUNP010000064.1:0-7210 GCA_963923805.1 uncultured Novosphingobium sp.
GCCATCAGCCTTCGCCTATCGAGACCGGCGGCACCGGGATCGCCTGCGGCGTGCTGACCGGTTTTGCCGGCATGCCCGGCGTGCCGGTGGTGCCGTTCTACCTGCGCCGCCAGATCGCGCCGCAACTGGCCCGCGCTTCGATGATGACGATCTTTATCGCCACATCCATCGCCGGGGTTGGATCGGCGGTGGTGCTGCGCGTAGCAACCTGGCGCGAGCTTGGCCTGGCCGCGCTGCTGTTTCCGGCGGTGCTGCTGGGCAACACGCTGGGCAACAAGGCCTTCGGCAAGGTCAGCGACACGGCCTGGCGGCTGTTCGTCGGTTTCGTGCTGGGCGCCACGGCGCTAGCAGCGCTGTGGCGATTGCTGCACGCCTAATTGGCGAGGATCAGCGCCAGCGCACAGCCACAGACCACCGTCCCGCGCAGCAGGTCGCGCGAATGGATAGCAGCGAAGGCAAGGGCTTTGGCCATGGCCGCACTATCAGCCCCTGCGCTTACCAAATGCTTAAGCGCTGGCGCTACTCGCCATGACCTGGCGGCCATCTGCGGCGAAGGCACTCAGTTCGATCCCATCGCCTTCTTCGCGCATCACCAGATGCAGCGGCTCCCCCGCCACCGCCGGGCTCAGTCCGCGGAAGGCAAAGGTCTTGAGCGCATTGTCGCCCAAGGTCCGCTGCGCCAGATCGAGCAGAAGCGTCGCGGTGAGCGGCCCGTGCACCACCAGCCCGCGATAGCCTTCTTCGCCCATCGCATAGGGCGCATCGTAGTGAATGCGGTGGCTGTTGAAGGTCAGCGCCGAAAAGCGGAACAGCAGCGGCGCATCGGGCTCGATCACGCGGTGCTTGTCCCAGCCAGACGGATCAAACCGACCATCCCCCAATGGCGGCGGCGCCGGTGGAGTGCCGGGGGCAGCGGGTTCACGGTAGACCAGCGATTGCACCTCGCGCACCGCGAGCCCCGCCGCGCCATGCGTTTCATGGGCCACATCAACGAAGACCAGCTTGCCGCTGCCGCCGGCTTTCTCGGTAACCGCGGCAACCCGCGACCTGCGCGTCACCGCCTCACCCACCTTGAGCGGGACCAGGAATTCGACCTTGCTGGAGGCCCACATCCGGCGGGGCAAGGGAACCGGCGGCAGGAAGCTGTACGGACTGTCATCGCGGCGCGGATGGCCGTCCGGACCCAGGTTGGCGGTCGGCGCGTCGGGCGTGCAGAGGCACCAGTGGAAGCCTTGCGGAACAGAGCCGTCTGCCGGTGCGGCGCGATCGAGCGTGGCGCACCAGCGGGTGAAGTGGCCCGGATCGGCACGGTCGGTGCGTTGCTCCTCGCGGCCGATCCAGTCTTGCCATTCGCTCATCAATTGCGTCCTTCCAGCAGCCCGCGCGCGATCACCTGCGCCTGAATTTCGGCCGCGCCTTCGAAGATATTCAGGATGCGGGCATCACACAGCACGCGGCTGATTTCATACTCCAGGGCATAGCCATTGCCGCCGTGGATCTGCAGGCTGGCATCGGCATTAGCCCAGGCGGCACGGGCCGCGAGCAGCTTGGCCATGCCGGCCTCGATATCGCAGCGCTTGCCGGTGTCCTTGGCGCGCGCGGCGGCATAGGTCAGCTCGCGCGAGAGCACGAAATCGACCAGGTTCATCGCCAGCTTGTCGGCCACGCGCGGGAAGTGGACCAGCGCCTTGCCAAACTGCTTGCGCTGCAAGGCATAGCCCAGCCCCAGTTCCAGCGCCCGCTTGGCAACGCCGACAGCGCGGGCCGCGGTCTGGATCCGCGCGGCTTCAAACGTGCGCATCAGCTGCTTGAAGCCCTGCCCTTCCTCTCCGCCCAGCAGGGCTTCGCCGGGCGCCTTCATCCCATCGAACTGCAAGGCATATTCGCGCATTCCGCGATAGCCCAACACCTCGATCTCGCTGCCGCTCATGCCGTCAGCAGGGAAAGGCTCTGCCTCGGTCCCGCGCGGCTTGGGCACCAGCAGCATCGACAGGCCGGCATAGCCCTTGGCGTCTGGCAATGTCCGGCACAGCAGGGTCATCAGGTCAGACCGGCTGGCATGGGTGATCCAGGTCTTGGCCCCGTCGATCACCCATTGGCCATCAACCAGCCGCGCGCGGGTCTGCAGCGAGCCGAGGTCTGACCCGGTATCGGGTTCGGTAAAGACCGCCGTGGGCAAGACCTCACCACTGGCAATCCGGGGCAGCCAGTGCTCCTTTTGCTCCGGCGTGCCGCCCATCGCGATCAGTTCGCCCGCGATTTCGCTGCGGGTGCCAAGCGAACCCGCGCCGATCCACCCGCGCGAAAGCTCTTCGGTGATCAGGCACATCACCTGCTTGCTCAGCCCCAGCCCGCCATATTCGGCCGGGATGGTTGCGCCGAAGGTGCCAAGATCGGCCATGGCCTGCACCGTGGCAGCAGGGATCAGATCGTTGGCGAGATGCCACTTGTGCGCGTGGGGCAGCACCTCGGCCTCGGTGAAGCGGCGGAACTGTTCGCGGATCGTATCGAGCTCGGTATCGTGAAGCCCTTCGCTGGGCCATTGGCCATCGGCGAGGGCTCCGGCAACAGCCATGCGGACAGCAGCCAGGTCGCCGTCGGTCAGCTCGGCACAGGCCAACGCCAGGTCGCGCGCAGCCTGCCCAAGGCCGAGATCAGCCGGACGCAGCAGCTCGTTCTGGCCCATCGGCAGGCCGCCGGTAAGTTGGCCAACGGTTTCCGCAAAGGCCAGCTGGGCCACCTGCCGATCGAGCTCGGTCCCGCCGCCATTGGTGGCCAGCCAGCCGGCCACAGCTTCCAGCGCGGCAACGCTGGTCGCAATCCAGGCGAAGCCGTGATGCGCGCGCTGGTCAGCCGGATCAATCTGCGCGGCAGCAGCGCGGGCAAGGTCGCAATAGCTGCGCGCTGCCCCAAGCACCTTGTCGAGGTCTAAACTCATGCCTTCTCGAACACTGCGGCTATGCCCTGCCCGCCGCCGATGCACATGGTCTCCAGACCATACTTCACATCGCGGCGCTGCATTTCGCGGGTCAGGTTGGCCAGGATACGGCCGCCGGTCGCGCCGATTGGGTGGCCCAGCGAAATGCCCGAGCCATTGACGTTGAGCATGTCATGGCGGCTGTCATCGTCCGACCAGCCCCAACCCTTGAGGCAGGCCAGCACCTGCGGCGCGAAGGCTTCGTTGAGTTCGATCAGGCCGATGTCGTTCCACGACAGGCCGTTCTTCGCAAAGAGGCGCTCGGTCGCGGGGACCGGGCCAAAGCCCATCCGGCTCGGATCGCAGCCTGCAGCCGCCCACGAATGGAAGTAAGCAATCGGCTCCAGCCCCAGCTCTTCCAGCTTGTCTTCCGCTACGACCAGACAGGCTGCCGCGGCATCGTTCTGCTGGCTGGCGTTACCGGCGGTGACCACGCCGCCTTCCAGCGCGCGCAGCTTGCCCAGCGTCTCCATGCTGGCATCGGCGCGGTAGCCTTCGTCGTGCGCGAAGAGCACCGGATCGCCCTTCTTCTGCGGGATCTCGACCGGGACGAGCTCATCGGCGAACAGGCCATTGGCCCAGGCGCCCGTGGCCCGCTGGTGGCTGCGCGCGGCATAGGCATCGCAGGCCTCGCGGCTGATGTTCCAGTCCTTCGCCAGGTTCTCGGCCGTCTCGATCATGCCGGAAATCACGCCATAGCGTTCAATCGGCTGGCTCATCACCCGGCCGCGGGTCAGCCGGTCATGCAGGGTCAGGTTCCCGGCGCGGACGCCCTTGCGGATATCGGTGCTGTAATGTTCGACGTTCGACATGGACTCGCAACCACCGGCGACCACAATGTCAGACACCCCGGTCTGGACCATCATCGCCGCATTGACGATCGCCTGCAGGCCCGAACCGCAGCGCCGGTCAAGCTGGTAGCCCGGCACTTCCTCGGGCAGGCCCGCCAGCAGCCATGACCAGTGCGAGATGCACGGCGCTTCGCCGTTGCCGTACCCTTGCGCGAAGATCACATCGTCGACGCGAGACGGATCGATCTTGGTGCGCTCCATCAATGCTTTCAGGATCGTGGCCCCCAGCTGCCCGGCGGTGAGCGGGGCAAGGCTGCCGCCGAACTTGCCGACGGCAGTGCGGATCGGGGCGACGATGGCGGCGCGGCGCAATTGGGTCATGGGGTGCGGTCCTTGTCTGAAGTAGCAACCACGCCGCGGTCGATCAGCGTGGCGATCTGGCCCGAGGATAGTCCCAGCCGCTCGGTCAGCACTTCCTCGCTGTGTTCGCCCAGATAGGGCGCGGCCTTGGGATCGCCCGCCTCGCGCCCCGGAATATTGGCGAAGCTGCGGGTGGCGGGATATTCGAAGCCGCTGGGGTTGGTCGGCGAGGGGCCGAACAGCGGGTTGCCCGTCACCAGTTCAGGATCACGGGCCATCTCATGCATGGTGCGATAGCGTTCAAAGGTTGCCCCGGCCCTGGTCAGGCGCTGGGCAAGGTCCGCATAGTCGAACTGGCCGGCGGCCTGCTGGAACAGGTCGAACAGGCGATGCCGGTGGACGAAGCGCCAGTGGTCGCTGGCCGCGAAATCAACGCCCAGCTCCGCCTCTAGCGCGGCGACAGCATCGGCCAGGCCAAAGGCCTCGATCGTGGCCTTCCACTGCTTGGGGGTCAGCGCCGCGATCATGAAGCGGTGGCCATCGCGGCTGCGGAAGTCGCGGCCGAATGCGCCCCAGATGGCATTGCCAATCCGCTCGCGGTCAGCCCCGCGATAAAGCATCTCCGGCCCGGCACCTGCGTTGAAGGCCGTGCCGATAGCAACATCGCCCAGCGGCACGCGCAGTTCGCTGCCTTCGCCCGTGGCGTCGCGGTGGCGCAGGCCAGCCATCAGCGCGAACGCACAATAGGCGCCAGTGATGAAATCCCAGGCGGGCAGGATCTGGTTGACCGGCGGCGCGCTCTCGGCGTCCCATTCCTCCGGCCCGGTCATCAGCGGATAGCCCGAGGCGGCATTGACCGTGAAGTCCATCGCCTGCCTGCCATCGTGCCAGCCCATGATCCGGACCGAAACCAGATCAGGCCGACCGGCGGCGATCCTGTCATGGGCCATGAAGCTATCGACCGGCAGGTTGGTGATCAACTGCCCGGTCGCCTGCGCCAGCTGCACCGCCAGCTCGCGCCCCTCGGCCGTCTGGAGATCGAGCGCGACGCTCTTCTTCGCGCGGTTGAGGTTCTCCCACGAGAGTGAGCGACCCTCGGCCGTCATCATGTAGCGCTTGTAGTCCAGCCCGCCGCGGCGGTCATCGATGCGGATCACCTCGGCGCCCATTTGCGCGCAGTAAAGGCCCGCAGTGGGCGAGGCGACGAAAGACGAAACCTCGACGATCGAAAGGCCGGTAAGCAGCTGGTACATGGCTTACCAGACGGTCCCTTCGCTGGCGAATTCGCGCAGCAGGTGCTTGGCGATCTGCAGCTGCATGATCTGGCTGGTGCCTTCGTAGATCCGCAGGATGCGGGCATCGCGGAAGAACCGCTCGGCCGGATATTCGGCGAGATAGCCCGCGCCGCCATAGACCTGGACACAGCGATCGACCACGCGGCCGCCAAGCTGTTCGCCTCCGAAACCTGCGGCCGCGGCCTTGCGCTGGATGTTCTCGCCTCGGTCAGCCCGCGCGCAGGCATCGGCGATCATGCATTCGGCGGCGTAAAGTTCGGCCTCGCTATCGGCCAGCATGGCCTGGATCAGCTGGAAATTGGCGATCGGTTCGCCAAAGGCCTTGCGCTCGGTTGCATAGCGGATCGCGGTATCAAGCGCGCGGCGCCCCATGCCGACGCTCATCCCGGCGACCGAGAGCCGCCCATTGTCGAGGCTCTGCATCGCGATCTGGAAGCCGCGCCCTTCCTCGCCCCCGACCAGCGCCGATCCGGGGATGTGGACGTCTTCCATGATCACGTCGGCAATATGCGCGCCGGACTGACCCATCTTCTTGTCGGGCTTGCCGATGGTGATCCCCGGCGTGGTCATATCGACGATGAAGCAGGAAACGTGGGCGTTCTTGGGCAGCGCCTCTTTCGAGGTGCGCGCCATGATCAGGCCGATCTTCGCGTGCGGGCTGTTGGTGATGTAGCGCTTGGTGCCGTTGAGCTTGTAGCCGTTGCCATCACGCACAGCACTGGTCTGCATCGCCGCGCTATCCGATCCCGAGCCCGGCTCGGTCAGGCCGAAGCAGGCGATTTCGCCGCTGGCGATGCGCGGCAGCCATTCGGCCTTCTGCTCGGGCGTGCCGAAATTCTTGATCGCGCTGCCGGTCATGCCGATGTTGATCGAGATGGTCGAACGATAGGCCGGCGAGGCATAGCTGAGCTGCTTCACCGTCTCGATATACTGGCTGATGTTCATCCCGGCGCCGCCGAACGCTTCGGGGATGGTGATCCCGAACAGCCCCATCTCGCGCATTTCCTGCAGGATATCGGCGGGGATCGCATCGGCCGCGATCACCTCTTCCTCGGCCGGGATCAGCCGCTCGCGAACATAGCGGCGCAGCTGCTCGATGAACTGTTCGAAGATTTCAGGGTCCATACCGGGGTTCATTACCTGGTTCCTCAGATCGGATCGTAAGGGAAGACGTGGGCCGAGACCTCGTCGGCGCGAGCGAAGCTGGGCTTGAAGGCCGGGATCAGCTCATCGGCGATAGATTCCGGGGTCCAGCCTTCCAGCTTGGTCATCGATCGGATCGGGCGCGGCTTGTTGTACAGCACGATCTCGTTCTTGCGGACCGAAAAGATCTGGTTCGTGACCTCCTGGCTGGCGTCCGACGCAAGATAGACCACCAGCGGCGCGATCTTGTCCGCGCTCATCGTCTTGAGCCGTTCAACCCGCTGCTTCTGCTCGGGCGTTTCAGCCGGGATCGAGGCGGTCATCCGGCTCCAGGCAAACGGCGCGATGCAGTTCGAGCGGACCCCCGCGCGCGCCATGTCGAGCGCGATCGACTGCGAGAGGCCGACAATGCCCAGCTTGGCCGCCGAATAGTTGGCCTGGCCGATATTGCCGATCAGGCCCGACGTGCTGGTGAAGTGGATGAAGCTGCCCGATTGCTGCTCACGGAAATAGGGCGTGGCCGCCTTGCTGACGTTGAAGGTGCCGTTGAGATGCACATCGATCACCGCGCGCCAGTCCTCATGGCTCATCTTGTGCCAGATCTGTCTCTTATACACATCTCCGAGCCCACGAGACCTCTCTAC
>CAWUNP010000065.1:0-7204 GCA_963923805.1 uncultured Novosphingobium sp.
GCTCGGAGATGTGTATAAGAGACAGATCGCGCAATTGGGCGAACAGGAAGCCGCGGCCATCGCCCAGATCGGGATTGTAAGTGCGGAACTGGTGGCCGTGATAGCGCAGCGCCAGCGGCTGCGGCAGGTTGTCTGGCAGCGGGGTAAACCGGCCGAAGTGCTGCACCCACTGATCGTCCGACAGGCCTTCCAGTCCGACTGTACCTTCCCAGCGATGGTTGCGGAAACGCAGGATCGCTTGCGGGAAGTCTGCCGCCTCAACCGGATCGGCCAGCCAGGGGGCCAGCCGGGTGATCGGCGTGTCAGCCCGATAGGGGGCGGCTTGCGGTTCGGCGCGCATCCGGCAATAGTGGGGCTTCGTGCGGGGCGGCACAAGCACTGCACCGCGATTTGCGCAGTATTTACCCGGGGTCCGGCCAGAAAATGAACCAGTTTACCGACGGCTACTGGACCAGCCGCGATGGCCTGCAATTGCATTACCGTGACTATCCGGGGCGAAGAGAACGCCCGCCGGTGCTTTGCCTGCCGGGCCTGACCCGCAATGCGCGGGACTTTGAAGAGCTGGCCCAGCGCCTTTCCGGTGAATGGCGGGTGATCTGCGTGGAGCTGCGCGGCCGGGGCGACAGTGCCTATGCCAAGGATTCCGCCACTTACAATCCCATGCAATATCTTGAGGACCTGGGCGAACTGTTCGAGCAGGCCAAGCTCAAGCGGGTGGTTGCCATCGGCACCTCGCTGGGCGGGCTGCTGACCATGCTGCTCGCGGCTACCGCGCCCAAGCGGCTGGCCGGGGCCTTGCTGAATGACATCGGCCCCGAAGTGAACCCCGAAGGGATTGAACGCATCCGCGACTATGTGGGGCAGGCGCGCAACTTCCCGACCTGGATGCACGCCGCCCGTGCGCTGGCGGAATCGCAGGGCCCCACTTTCCCGCAGGCTTCGCTGATCGATTGGCTGGCCATGGCCAAGCGCTGCATGGTCGTGGGCAGCAACGGCCGGATCCATTTCGATTACGACATGAAGATTGCCGAGCCGTTTGCCCAGGCCGATGGCGCCAGCAATGTCGATATGTGGCCCGCGTTCCAGGCGCTTGCCGGAAGGCCGGTGACGCTGCTGCGCGGGCAATTGTCCGACGTGCTGACCGCCGCAACCTTCAAGAAGATGGCCAAGCAGTTGCCCGATGCCGAAGCGGTCACCGTGTCGAAGGTTGGCCATGCTCCAACACTCAGCGAACCCGCCGCAGTGGTGGCAATCGACAAGTTGCTGGCCAAGGTGAAATGAAACGCCGCGGACCGGCTCCGCGGCTGCGGGTGCTCCACCTCCATTCCAGCTTTGACCCCGGCGGCAAGGAAACGCGGGCCGTCCAGCTGATCAATGCCTTTGGCCCGCAGGTGGCGCACAGCATCGTTTCGGCCATGCCGGATGCTCTGGGCGCAGCCAGGGCGATCGATCCATCGATCCCGGTCGACTATCCCGAGTTCCCGGCGCTTACCGGCAAGCCGTTTCCGCGCCGGCTCCAGCGGCTGGCCCAGGCCATGGCCGGTTACGATCTGGTGCTGACCTACAACTGGGGGGCGATGGACGCCGTGCTGGCGCATAGTGCCTTTGCCGAAGTGCTGCGCCTGCCGCCGCTGGTCCACCATGAAGACGGTTTCAACCAGGATGAGAGCGAGTGGCTCAAGTGGTACCGCAATCTCTATCGCCGCGTGGCGTTGTTTCGCGCCCAGAAGCTGGTTGTCCCATCGCAGCGGCTGGAACACATTGCCCGCACCGCCTGGAAGCAGCCGGCCGCCATGGTGCGCCGCATTCCCAATGGCATCCCGGTCTTCGCCTATGGGCGCAAGCCCCGGGCCGACATCCTGCCGCGGTTGATCAAGCATCCCGGTGAGCTGTGGCTGGGAACGCTGGCCGGCCTGCGCGCGGTCAAGAACCTGCCGCGGTTGGTGCGGGCGTTCGCCCCGCTCCCGGATTACTGGCAACTGGTGATTCTGGGGGAAGGCCCCGAACGCGAGGCGATCCGGGCCGAAGCGGTGCGGCTTGGCGTTGGGCACCGGGTCCACCTGCCTGGGCATGTTGCCCGTCCGGCTGAGGTCATGGGCCTGTTCGATCTGTTCGCCCTGTCATCCGACATCGAACAGTTTCCGATTTCGGTGGTGGAAGCCATGGCGAGCGGGCTGGCGATTGCCGCGCCCCGCGTGGGGGATGTCGAGGCGATGGTTGCCGGTGAAAACCGCCGCTATCTTGCTGCATCGGGGGATGAGGCCGGCCTGGCGCTCGCGCTGGAGCAACTGTCCGAAGACCCTGAACTGCGGGCGGCGATCGGTGCCGCCAACCGCCGGCGGGCCGAAGCGGAATATGATGAGGCCAGGATGGTCATGGCTTACCGCAACCTCTATGCCGGGGCCCTGGGCCGGACCAGCTTCCCCTGAATTGTCGTTCACCTGTGCTTCACCGGGGACAGGGCAGAGATCGGGCGTTGAAAAGGCCTGCTCATCAGCTAAACAGCGACCACCTTTTGATCCAGTTTCCAAGTGAAAGTCACTGCCTTGGCCTTGCCACCGTCCAATCGCCCCAACCCGCAGTCGAAAGCCGAAGAAGAGGCCGCCGCACAACAGGACGTGTTCCTGCGTGAAGTGGACGATGCCCTGCGCGAAGCAGAGCTGCAGTCGCTGCTGGCCCGGTATGGCAAGCCGATGGCGGGTGCCATCGCCGGGGGGCTGCTGGTTCTGGCCGGTTATCTGTGGTGGGACAATTCCACCAAGCAGGCCGCCGGAGAGCGCAGCGAGCAGGCGATCATCGCGCTCGACAAGCTGGAAGCCGGCAATGCCGCCGCGGCGCTGGCGGATCTTGAGCCGCTGACCCGGGACGGCAGCGATGGCAGCAAGGCCGCCGCCGCGATGACCCGGGCCGCGATCCTGGTCCAGCAGGGCAAGGTTGAAGATGGTGCCAAGGCCTTTGCCGCCCTTGCTGGCGACGAATCCATCCCCCAGCCCTATCGCGATCTGGCAACCCTGCGTGAGGTTTCGCTGCGGTTCGACAGTCTCCCGCCGCAGCAGGTGATTGACCGGCTGAAGAGCCTGGCCGTGCCGGGCAATGCCTGGTTCGGCAGTGCGGGCGAACTGGTTGGCATGGCCTATCTGAAGCTGGGCAAGCCGGATCAGGCCGGCCAGCTGTTTGCCGCGATCGGCAAGAATACCGATGTTCCCGCCACGCTGCGCACCCGGATGCGGCAGCTTGCCGGGCAGCTGGGCTATGATGCCGGGACCGATGATGCCCTGGCGCCCGCCGCTGCCCAGCCATAAGCTCAGTCAAGGATCGTTCATGCAAGCCACACCCAATTCGCGTCGCCCGCTCTCCCGCAGGCTCGCTGCTCCGCTGGCGCTGGTGCTGGCTTTTTCGCTGGCCGGGTGCGGCGCTTTCGGGGGCAAGGACAAGCCCAAGACGCCAACGCTGGGCAACCGGATCCCGATCCTGTCGCGGGTTGATACCGGGGCCAAGGTCGATCCCCAGCTGGCCGATGTTTCCGTAATTGTACCGCCCGCAGCAGCCAATCCGGACTGGCCGCAGGCCGGGGGCACGGCCAGCAAGGCTTATGGCAACCTTGAACTGGCGGCCAATCCGGGCCGTTCATGGACTGCGCAGATCGCCGGTTCGAACAACAAGCAGCGCCTTGCCGCATCGCCGGTGGTTGGCGGTGGCCAGCTGTTCGTGATGGATACGGCCGGGACGGTGCACGCCTTCGATGCCCAGACCGGTGCCCGCCGCTGGAGCACCCCGTTCTCGATCAAGGGCGATGGCCAGACCTCCGTCTATGGCGGCGGGGCCAGCTATGCTGATGGCCGGGTCTATATCACCACCGGCCTGGGCGAAGTGGCGGCGCTGGATGCCAAGAACGGCGCGGTGATCTGGAAGGTCAAGCCGGCCGGGCCGCTGCGCGGATCGCCAACGATCGCCTTCAATTCGATCTTCGTGATGACCATGGACAACCAGGTCTATTCGCTCAATGCCGCCGATGGCGCGGCGTTGTGGAATGAAGCTGCCTCAAGCGGGCAGACCGGCGTGTTCGGCGTGGCCGCTCCGGCGGCGGGACAGGGAACGATCGTGGCGGGCTTCAGCACCGGCGAACTGGTTGCCTATCGCTATGAGAATGGCCGCCAGCTGTGGTCTGATGCCCTGGCGCGCACCTCGCTTTCGACTTCGGTCGGGGTGCTCACCGATATCGATGCCGATCCGATCATCGACCGCGGCCGGATCTTCGCGCTGGGTCAGGGCGGGCGCATGGCCGCCTATGAACTGGTGACCGGGCAGCGCATCTGGGAATTGAACCTGGCGGGCATTTCCACCCCGGCGATTGCGGGGGACTGGATTTTCACGCTGACTGACGATGGCAAGCTGCTCTGCATCCAGCGTGCCACCGGCAAGGTGCGCTGGCTGACCCAGCTGGCGCGCTTCGAGAACGAGAAAAAGAAGAAGAACCCGATCTTCTGGACCGGGCCGGTGCTGGCGGGCAACCGCCTGTGGTTCGCCAATTCAAGCGGCCAGGTCTATTCGGCCGGGATCGAGGATGGCGCGCCGGTTTCCTTCACCGATCTCAAGAACCCGGTAACGCTGGCGCCGATCGTGGCGGGGGGTACGCTTTATATCCTCGATGACAGCGGCAAGCTGACGGCTTTTCGGTAAGGTTACCGTAATTTAACCCTTCGCCGGTAAGCCGGAGGGATGGTTACGTCCCCGCCTGTCCGGCCCCTGCCGCCCGCCAGTGATGTCTCTGCTGCTGTCGGGTTTTCCGGCGTGGCGGGACTGGTTCTGTGGATCCTCATCTGTCACTTCTGGCCAGAACTTCATGCGCTGGTCGGTGCCGATGCGCCGCCGGGGCGAATGTCTGGCCCCTTTGCCGCGCTGACCGGACTGGTCGCCACGGCCGTGCCGATGGTGCTGGTCTCGATCCTGCGCGACAAGGTCCACCGCCGCGCCTCGACCGGGATTGACTGGGCGAACCCGCGGCCGATCGGGGCGATCATCGATGTCTCGATCACCAAGCTGGCCGGCCTGTGGGTTACCTGGGCAATCATCGCCGGGCTTTACTGCATCGGACGCTGGTATTGGGACGGGTTCTATCTGCTGGCGATGAATGTGCTGGGCGCGGTAACGGCGCAGCTGTTCGTCCTGTCGGTTCCCTATGTGATCTGGCTCGATCGGGTCCTGATCGAACCGCGCGATGCCGCCTGGCATTTTGGCGCCTTCCTGCTGGGCCGGGAACCCTTCGATCCTGAACAGGTGCGCCGCCATGCCCGGACCTGGGCCGTCAAAGGCTTCTTCACCGCCTTCATGATCTCGATCGTGCCGGGGGGTTTTGGCGCGCTGGTCGAGAATGACTGGGCGCCGATCCTCCACAATCCGGTTGCCTTGGCTGGCCTGCTGACCACGGCCATGTTCGCGATTGATGCGCAGATCGGCACGGTGGGCTATATCCTGACGCTCAAGCCGCTGGATGCCCAGATCCGCAGCGCCAATCCGCTGCTGGCCGGGTGGGTGGCCGCGCTGGTGTGTTATCCGCCGTTCCAGCTGATGCTGCCGGGTGGTCCGCTGTTTTACCAGACCAATACCGAAGGCTGGGCCTTCTGGTTTGCTGGCCATGACTGGCTGCTCTGGGTCTGGGCCGGGGCACTGGTTGTCCTGACCGCGATCTACGCCTGGGCCACCGTGGCCTTTGGCCTGCGCTTTTCCAACCTGACCTATCGCGGCGTGCTGACCAATGGCCCCTATCGCTTCACCAAGCACCCGGCCTACCTGTCCAAGAACACCTTCTGGTGGCTGGAAACCCTGCCGTTCCTGGTGGTCAGCCATTCGCTGACGGACATGGTTCGCAACACCTTCGCCCTCGCCTGCGTCAGCGCGATCTATTTCTGGCGCGCCAAGACCGAGGAAGCCCACTTGCTGGCTGAAGATCCCAAGTACCGCGCCTATGCCGACTGGATGGCGCAGCATGGCCTGATTACCCGGTTGTTCCACCGCGCCGAGCAGGCCCTGCGGGCGCGCCGTCCGGTCTTGCAACCGGCCGAGTAGCTTAGAAGCTCAGTTCGTAAACGCGGCTGATATCGCCGCCCCATTCGCCGTGGAACTTGTCGAGCATCCGCTGGGCCGGAACCTTGCCGCTGGCGACGATCTCGTCGAGCGGGTTGAGGAATCCGGCTTCGGTATCGCCCATCGAGTTAAGCCGGTTACGCGAATTCAGGCCCGCACGGCTGATCGCCAGCACTTCGGCGGCAATGTCCTTGAGCGTGCCACCACCCGGCAGCGGCGCATCGAGGCCCAGCTTGGGCACCGCGGCGCGCAAGGCTTCGCGGCCTGCCATGTCCCAATCCTTGACCAGGTTCCACGCCGCATCGAGCGCGCCCTGATCGTAGAGCAGGCCCACCCAGAAGGCGGGCAGGGCGCAGATCTTGTTCCACGGCCCGCCATCGGCCCCGCGCATTTCAAGGAACGATTTCAGCCGCACTTCGGGGAAGGCGGTGGAAAGGTGATCGGCCCAGTCACTCTCGCGCGGCAGTTCGCCGGGCAGGACCGACAGCTTGCCCTGCAGGAAGTCGCGGAACGAAAGACCCGCGGCATCGATGTACTTGCCGTCGCGGAAGACGAAGTACATCGGCACGTCGAGCATATATTCGACATAGCGATCATAGCCGAAGCCGTCTTCGAACACGAAGCTGGCCATGCCGGTGCGGGCCGGATCGGTATCGGTCCAGATATGGCTGCGGTAGGAAAGAAAGCCGTTGGGCTTGCCCTCGGTGAAGGGCGAATTGGCGAACAGTGCGGTCGCCAGCGGCTGCAGGGCAAGCGAAGTGCGGAATTTCTGCACCATGTCCGCCTCGCTCGAATAGTCGAGGTTGACCTGGATCGTGCAGGTCCGCAGCATCATGTCGAGGCCCAGATTGCCCACCCGCGGCATGTGCCGCAGCATGATCGCATAGCGGCCCTTGGGCATGATCGGCAGTTCGGCGCGGGTCTTGTCTGGCCACATGCCCAGTCCTATGAAGCCCTTGCCGGTCTTGCCGCCGATGGCTTTCAC
This sequence comes from uncultured Novosphingobium sp., assembly GCA_963923805.1. GTDB lineage: Bacteria > Pseudomonadota > Alphaproteobacteria > Sphingomonadales > Sphingomonadaceae > Novosphingobium. The sequence goes on from CAWUNP010000065.1 coordinate 7,070, forward strand.
CTGATCCAGATGGCGGCCGGTTTCGGCGCAGGTCTGGTGGATCGTTTCCAGCGGCGCGCCCGAAAGTTCCAGCTGGCCAGCCGGTTCCAGGCTGACCGCGCCGTCACTGCCCGAGAGGGCGATGATGTTCCCGCC
>CAWUNP010000066.1:0-7158 GCA_963923805.1 uncultured Novosphingobium sp.
TCACGGCATAGCATAGCGCCGGCAGCGTAAGTGATGCGGCGAGGCTGCCGGTCGCATCCGCGAGCACCCCGGTCAGCAACGGAACCACCGCCCCGCCAAAGATCGCCACATTGATGATGCCCGAACCGTCCGCTGCGCGAGGGCCAAGCTTTTCGCAGGCCAGAGAAAAGATGGTGGGGAACATAATTGCGTTCATCAGACCAATGGCCAGCAGGCTGTAGCCGGATAATTCGCCGGTCGTCTGAGTGGAGAGCGCGATCAGCGCAATCGCGCCCACCGCCACTGTAGCCAGCACTTTGCCAGGGCTCAGCATCCGCAGCGCTGCAGAACCGATGAACCGTCCGACCATCGCTCCACCCCAGTACAAGCCGATCAGCTTGCCGGCATCCTGCTCAGCGAGGCCCATCACGGTATCCTGCTTGAGGTAGCTGACGATGAGCGACCCGATTGAGACTTCCGCCCCGACGTAGAGAAAGATCGACAACGCGCCAAAGCCAAAGCGCGTTCGTTTGAGCAGGTCTAGCCCAGCAAGTCCGTTGCTTTCTTCGTGCCGTTCGCCCTGCAGCGCGTTGCGGAACATCCAGACCACGCCGGCAACCACGGCGAGCGCCGCCGCAATGCCAAGATAACCGCTGACGATCGCCTGGCTCTCAGCCGTGCGGTAGGTATCAAGCTGCGGGCCGGACAGCTGGTCGGCGCTAACGCCGGCCAGTCCGCCGAGGATCAAAGCAGCCCCCGCAACCGGAAAGACGGTCGTGCCCAACGAATTGAAAGCCTGGGCAAAGGTTAGGCGGCTGTGCGCGGTTTCAGGCTTTCCCAGCATCGAAATCAGGGGATTGGACACGACCTGAACGATCACCACCCCGCTTGCCAGAACGAACAGCGCAAACAGGAACACCCCATAGGTTGCGGTCTGGCTGGCCGGAATGAACAGCAGGCAGCCGACCATCATCGTCAGCAGCCCAGCCACTGCGCCGCGCATGTAGCCGATCCGCTTGACCAACCGCGCACCCGGGATTCCAATCACTGCATAAGCAGTGAAGAAGCAGAACTGAACCAGCATCGCCTGAGTATAGTTCAGCGTGAAGAGTTCCTTCAGCTTGGGAATAATCACATCGTTAAGGCTGGTGATTCCCCCGAAGATGAAAAACAGCGCCATTACAAACACGCGCAGGCTAGGTGCGTTGGTTTCTGCTGCACTTGCCTGTCCCGTTCCCAGGTTGGTGGCTTTGGGCGTAAGGGCCATTGAATCCTCCGGTTATGGAATATTTTGTACGGATGACGATCGCTGCGAACGCGCGGCAGCCAATGCGAAAATGACGATGCCTGCATATGCACAGGCCGGAACTATGAAAGCGGCCCCAAGATTGACCATGTCGGCGAGCCGTCCGACCAGAAATGGCAGTAAACCGCCCCCCGCAATCGCTAGGCACAACAATCCAGATGCGGCAGCTTGTGACGCCCCCGAGCGTTCGAGCGTCAGGGTGAAAATAGTTGGGAACATGATCGAATTGAACAGCCCGACTGACAGCGCAGCACAACCCGCCACCGGACCTTCAGCGCCAAAGGCGGTCAGGCTGGCCGCGGCGGCCGCCGCGGAGCAGACCCCCAGCAGGCGCGGTGCGGTGACACGCATCAGGAGCGCGGCGCCAATGAAGCGCCCGACCAGCGCGCCGCCCCAATACAAGTTAGCAAGATATTCTCCGCCCGTCTCAAGCGGCAGGCCCAACACGCTGGGCTGGTGTAGGAAGGCGATCAGGATTGCCCCGATCGAGACTTCCGCCCCGACATAGAGCCCGATCGCCAATGCGCCAAACCGGATCCACGGCGATTCCAGCGCCATCAGGATCGAGCCGGGCTGGTCACCTTGCCGATGTTGGGAAAGGCTTACCGTTGCCGCCACGATACGCCGGCGCGCGGCCAGCACGAACCCGGCCAAGATTAGCAGAAACGCGGCCAGCACGACATAGGCCTCGCCCACCGCGCCCAGCACCTCGGCGCGCTGCACGGCATCGGTCAGGTTGCCCTGACTGGCCGCCATTGCCCGGTCGCCCAACATCACGCGCGAGGCATAATGCGCACCCAACACTACGCCCAGCGAGTTGAAAGCCTGGGCGAAATTCAAGCGGAAGTGGCTCGATTCATGCGGCCCGAGCGCGGCTACCAGAGGGTTGGCCGCGACCTGCAACACGTTGATCCCCGCAGCTAGCACGAACAGTGCGGCCAGCACTGCGCCATAGCTGCCGAGCGGCAGCGCCAGCCAGACAGCGAGGCAGCCCACCAGCATCGTGCCAAGGCCCGACAGGATAGTGTTGACTGCGCCCAGCCGGCTGCACAGCGACGCTGCGGGCAAAGACACAAGGCCGAAGGCGGCGAAGCTGACCAACTGGATCGCGAGGCCCTGCGTGTAGTTGAGGGCAAAGGCAGCGCGCAGCGCCACCATCAGCGGTTCATTGGTCGCCGCGATCAGCCCCCAGCCGAGGAACAGCGCGGTTACGGCCAGGAAAGCACCCGTGACGCCGAGCTGTTTGAGGCGCATCATCGCCTCACTGCCCCCGCCAAGTCAGCGTGACGATTTCGCCCGCTGGAAGATCGAGCCGAACCGTTTTCCTGCCCGCGGCTACCACCTGTGCCGCTGGGTTAGGACCGCGGTTGTGCAGCAACAGAACCAGCGTGCCGTCAGGGTTTCGGAAAGCGACATGGCTAACGGTGCCGCTTCCGCCGCGCGAAGGTAGCCGGCGTGCGCCTGGTTGAACGAAGCGGCTGACGTGGCCCAGCACGTAATATTCGACATTGCGAGTGACACCGTGTGTCTTGCTCTCAATCGTCACCACGCCGCGGCAGTCACTGCAACCACCCAGGTGCGGACCGTACTTCTCGTCCAGCGCGAGGTTCCACAGCATGGTCCCGCGTGAGCCAGCACGGGTCGGCTCGATAATCAGGCGATCGATCATCCAGCCAAGCGTTTCGCCCCAATGCGGCCCCCATTCGCCGCCGGAACATTCGGTGACGAACACGTCTTTGGCGGGATGGGCATCGTGCACCGGCTGCATCGCCGAAGGATCGCCGGCATAGCAGTGCCAAGCGATGCCGGCGACGTAACGCGCTGCCTGCGGATCGGCTAGAACGGCCAACGGTTCTTCCGGGTGGTCCCAGTTATGGTCCCAGTCGAGGATCTCAACCGTGTTGCGGCGCGCCGCCAGCAGCGGACCGAGATGCTGCCCGATAAACTGGGCGCGCTCCCGTGCCGGAAAGGCCATCCCGGGATAGTTTTTCGGCTCAAAACGCGGCTCGTTCTGAACCGAGAGATAGCGCACCGCGAGCCCCTCGCCCTCCATCGCATCGAGATAGCGCGCGAAATAAGCCGCGAACGCCGGGTAGAACTGGGGTTGGAGGCGCCCCGTAATCAGGCTGTCCGTGTCCTTCATCCAACCCGGCGCGCTCCACGGCGTGGCCATCAGCACCATGTTCGGGTTGGCCCGCCGTGCGGCCTTGAGCGCTGGGATTTGCGCGGCTTGCGCCCCGGCCATCGAAAAATGCGCAAGCTGCGGATCGCTTTGGCCCGGAGGCACGTCATCAAAACTGTAGTGCGTGATCGAAAAGTCCGAGGCCCCGATCGGCACTCGCACGAAATTAAGCCGCAGTCCGCCTTCGCCGAACAGTTCGGCGAACAGGGTGTCGCGCTCAGCTGGATCGAGAACGCGCTCGAACAGATAGGCCGAGCTGTCGGTCATCGCCGCGCCGAAGCCAACCATGGTCTGCTGCGGGCGGTCCTGCTCGATCACGATCATAGCCGGATCGCTGCTGACCGTAACGCCTTGCTCCAGTTGGAGGCCCTGTATCGGGGTCAGCTTGCGCGAGGCATCGGCGCTGCTCGCCCAGCCTTGCACGGCGGATTGCCTTAGGACTACTTGCTTGGACGCGCAGGCCCCGAGCGCAATCACCAGCGCCAGTTCGCCGATCCGGCGCAGCACCCCATTGGTAAGGATCATGCCAATGCCGGGCAGGTCTTGGCGACGTATTCGGCGTGGGTCGGCATAACCTGCACGCACTTGCCGATCACCGCCGCGATGTTCGAAAGGTATTGCACCAACTGCGTTTCGCTCTTCAGATCTACCTGCGGATCGTAGCTATGTGGGATCATACCCTGGCCGATGAACACCTGGATCCAGCTTTCCTCGGCGAACAACTCCTCATCCTCGCGGAAGATACGCCCATTGGCCATCCACAGGTCAATCTTATGCTGGAGCGTGTCAGGCACATCCATGTTGCGGCAATAATCCCAGAACGGTGTGTCGTCGCGGGCGGTAGCCTTGTAGTGGAGGATGATGAAATCTCGGATCCGCTCGTATTCAAAATCGGTCTGCCGGTTGAACTCGGCCACGTTGGCGGGATCAAACGTCAGATCCGGGAACAGCCGGATCAGCCGGATAATGCCCGATTGCACAAGGTGCAAACTGGTTGATTCCAGCGGTTCAAGAAAACCTCCTGCAAGGCCTACCGCTACGCAATTCTTGTTCCACACCTGGCGACGCTTGCCGGCCTTGAAGCGCACCTGAAGCGGATCGGCCTTAGTCGTTCCATCGAGGTTGCCCCGCAGCACGGCGACGGCCTCGTCATCCGAAATGAAGTCCTTGGCATAGACGTGGCCGTTTCCGGTGCGGTGCTGCAAGGGGATGCGCCACTGCCAGCCCGATCCATGCGCGATCGAGCGAGTATACGGCGTAAAGTTTTCCGAACGCGCACAAGGCATCGCCAGCGCACTGTCACACGGCAACCAGTGCGACCAGTCCTCGAATCCCGTTTTGAGCGCGCCTTCGATCAACAGACCCCGAAAACCCGAGCAATCGATAAATAAATCCGCTTCGAGCACCTGCCCGTCTGCGAGAGTGACGGATTGGATGAAGCCGTCCTCGCCGCGCAGGGCAACATCGACCACTTTGCCCTCCTGCCGTTTCACCCCGCGATCCTGCGCGTAACCCGACAGGAACCGGGCAAACAACGAGGCATCTATGTGAAAGGCATGGCCAATCTGACTGAGCGGGCTGTCGCCCATACTGGCCTGCGCCCGAACAAACTTGTTTTCAAGCGCGGCAGCGGTGTTGATCGAATAGGCGGCGAAATCGTCGGCCCGGCCCAACTCGCGGGCCTTCAGCCAATAATGGTGGCAACGCAGCCATTCCCAGTCTTGGCCGATCACGCCGAAGCCGTGAATATACTTCTCACCCTGCTTCCACCAATTCTCGAACTGAATGCCCAGCTTGAAACTGGCCTGAGTGCGGGCGATGAACTCGTTTTCGTCAAGGCCCAGTAGATCAATGTATTTCTTGATCGCGGGGATCGTCGCCTCACCCACCCCAATCGTGCCGATGTCCTCGGATTCAACCAAGGTAACCTGGTACATTCCCTGAAATAGCCGCGATAACAGCGCCGCCGTCATCCAGCCCGACGATCCTCCACCGACGATCAGGATTCGCCGCAAGGGTTTCATCCCATTCTCTCCCGTTGCGCTTTTAGGGGCATGTGGCAGGGATCGCCTGCTCAGGTAGCTGCCCGGTTTTCTTCGCCGCAGCATAGGACAAGCCATAGCCGCGCGCAAACAGCTGCTCTGCCGCCGGATAACCCCCAACAGGGCAGGCCGTGGCTGGCCAGGCGAACGACAGGCGGGCACCGAAATCAAGCCCCCCTACCCCGGCAAGCAACTCGGCCAGCGCGCCCGCCTCAGTGCCAGGCAGGAAGGCCGCAATAAAGGCATCGGAACGGTTGATCAGGTCGGTCGCATACTGGGTGCGGCCCGAATAGAGCAGCGTCACTACCGGTACGCCCTTGCCCGCCACCTTGGCGAGCACATCGCTTTGTGCCGGAAAGCGCGGGGTGAAAGCCAGCGGCGCGGGCCAGCGAACGTCGCCCTTCATCTCGGCATAAGGTGTCTCGCCAAGTACCGCGATCACAGCGTCAAACTTGCCCGGCGCAAAGGCGCTACCATCCGAGGAATAAGTCACGTTGGCCGCGCCATAAACGCGCCGAAGCCCGCCCAGCATGGTTTCGCCCACCGGGAAGTCAGCGTTGTCGATATCGTCGCCTTGCCAGGTGATCGACCAGCCACCGGTCTGATGCGGGAAGCTGTCTGCCGCCGCGCCGATAACCAAAATCCGCTTGCCCGGAGCGATCGGCAGGGCACCCTCGTTCTTGAGCAATACAGCCGATTTGCGCACCGCTTCCTGCGCCAGCGGACGATCGGCCAGTGCGCTGAAATCTCCGGTGAGGCGGCCAGCGATGGTCTGCTTGTCGAACAGGCCCATGCGGAACTTTACGCGCAGGATGCGGGTAACCGCATCGTCGATCCGCGCCATCGACACCCGGCCCTCCTTCACGTCGGCGACGGTGTTAACGATAAAGCTCTGCCACTTTTCGGGCACCATGAACACGTCAATCCCGGCATTGATCGCCTGCGGACAATGATCGGTCGTACAGCCTGGCACCTGTTCGATCCCGTTCCAGTCGGACACGACCAGCCCATCGAAACCGAGCCGCTGTTTGACCACGCCAGTCACCAGCGCCTTGTTGCCATGCATCTTGCCAAACGGGGTCGATGCCCCGCTCACCGGATCGAGCATGGTCCAGGTATTGTAGCTAATCATCAAGGTCTGCACATTGGCATCGAGCGCAGCATAATAACCGGCGCCGTGGATCTTGACGTATTCCGCAGCGGTGGAGCGGTTCTCGCCCTGGTCCACGCCATTGAACGTACCGCCATCCCCCGCGAAGTGCTTAACGCTGGCGATCACGTCGCCATCGCCGGTCAGGTTGCCCTGCAGCCCTCGCACCAGAGCTGCCCCAAACGCCGCCACTTGCTGCGGATCGCTTGAATAGCTCTCATAAGTGCGGCCCCAGCGCTGGTTCTGCACCGCCGCCACGGTCGGCGCGAAAGCCCAGCCAATCCCGGTGGCGCGCACCGATTTGGCCGTCGCGCGGCCGATCCGCTGCACCAGCGTCGGATCGTGCGAGGCTCCAAGGCCGATGTTGTGCGGATAAATCGTCGCGCCATAGACGTTGTTGTTGCCGTGAACCGCATCGATCCCCCAAAAAATAGGGATCTGCACCTTCATGTTAGTAGTGCTCGAAGCCTGAGTGTAGGCCGCAGCCAGATCATTCCAG
>CAWUNP010000067.1:0-7156 GCA_963923805.1 uncultured Novosphingobium sp.
TATTCGCCCGCCGCCATCGACATCGCCCCGGCCACCAGCCCAGCCAGACCTGCCACCAGGATCGGGCCCTTGTCCGCCGCGCTGGCGGCCACGCCCACGATCAGACTGGCAGTGGAGACGATCCCGTCATTCGCACCCAGCACGGCCGCGCGCAACCAGCCGATCCGTTCCACCACGTGCTGTTCGGGATGGTGCGAGATCATTGACATGGCATGGTCCTCCGTTGTTGCCGCGCAACACCCTGTCCCGCTTTGCGCGGCAAAGCAATTCCCGCTTCCGCGCCTGCCACGGCCCCGCTATGGAATGGCGAACCCGGCGGCCCCGGTTATGCGCAGGTGCCCCAAACAGGAAAACAGCTGGCCGCCTTGTGAAGTCCCTTCCCGCCATTGATCGTTACATCTTCCGGCTGGTGCTGATGCCGATGCTGGGCGTCTTCGTGATCGCCGCATCGCTGCTGGTGCTCGACAAGATGCTCAAGCTGTTTGACTTCGTGGCGACCGAAGGTGGCCCGGTCTCGGTCGTGTTCCAGATGCTGGCCAACCTGCTGCCGGAATATGCCAGTCTGGCGATCCCGCTGGGTCTGATGCTGGGCATCCTGCTGGCCTTCCGCAAGCTGGCCACCACCAGCGAGCTAGACACCATGCGCGCGGTCGGTCTCAGCTATACCCGCCTGCTGCGGGTGCCCTACCTGATTACGCTAGTGCTGGCAGCGCTCAACCTGGTGATCGTCAGCTACCTCCAGCCGCTGTCGCGCTATTATTACGAACAGCTCCAGTTCGAATTGCAATCCGGCGCGCTGGGCGCCTCGATCAAGGTGGGCGAATTCACCACCCTGCAAGACAAGATGGCGCTGCGGATCGAGCAGAGCCGTGAGGAAGGCCGCCAGCTGATCGGCATCTTCGCCCGCGTGGCCTCGCCCAAGGGGCAGGTCCTCTCGATCTCGGCGCGCGAGGGGCGGTTCCTGGCGCTGAAGGACAACCCGGACACCATCATCCTGCGGCTGACCGATGGCCAGATCGTGCAGGATGCACCGGGTCAGGCGCCCCGCGTGCTCAGCTTCAGCCGCCATGACCTGCCGATCGATCTTCCCGCCGTGGAGGAATTTCGCAAGCGTGGCGGCAAGGAGCGTGAATACTTCCTGCCCGAACTGCTGCGGATCACCTGGAGCGACCGGGCCAGCCAGCAATTGAAGAACGAAAGCAGCGCCAGCCTGAACTTCCGTCTGGTCGAAGTGGCCATGATGCTGCTGCTGCCGCTGCTGGCGGTGGCCCTAGCGGTGCCGCCCAAGCGCTCAACCTCGGCGCTCGGGCTGTTTCTCTCGATCGTGATGGTGGTGGCCTATCACAAGGTCAACGAATACGGGATGGCCGTTTCGGCGCTGGGCCGGGTCTCGCCGCTGCTGGCGCTGTGGGGGCCGTTCGTGCTGTTCTCCTTGCTGATCCTGTGGATGTACTGGCGCATCGCCTATGTCCCCGGCGGCCAGCCGATTGGCGCACTGGAACGCTTTGCCGAGAACATGGGCAAGTGGGGCCGCAAGATCGCCGCACGCCTGAACCGCAACCGGATCGCGAAGGCCTGATGCAGCTCGAATTCTTTCCCTCGCCATCGCTGACGCGTTACCTCGCAAAGCTATTCATCGTCCGCATCCTGGCGGTGCTGATCATGCTGGTGCTGGTGCTCCAGACGCTCGACCTCTTGTCCGAAAGCGGCAAGATCATGGGCGTTGCCGGCAATGGCGAAGCGCAGCTTTGGCAGTATGTCTCGCTGCGCATTCCCCAGTTGATCGCGCGGTTCCTGCCCTATTCGGTGCTGCTGGCCACGATCATCACGCTGGCCACGCTGAACCAGAACAGCGAAGTCGTGGCGATGAAGGCGGCCGGCCTTTCCGCGCATCAGGTGCTGGCCCCGCTGCTGCTGACGGCGGCGGCGATTTCCGTGGTGAGCTTTGCCTTCAACGAGGCCGTGGTTACCCGCACCACCGGGACGCTCAAGGCCTGGCAGGCTGTCGAATACAAGCAGATCCCGGCCGATGCGAAAGTGCGGGCCAATGTCTATCTGCCCGACGGGCCGCATATCCTGGCCGCCGGGCAGGTCAGCGGCTCTGGCAAGCTGACGCGGATGGACAATGTCACCTGGTATCGCCGCGATGCCACCGGGATGGTGCTGGAACAGATCCGGGCGCCCCACGCAACCTATGCCAATCCGGGCTGGCGGCTGGACCAGCCGGTCAGCTTTGACGTGAAGGGCACGCGCCGGGTGGAGCTGCAGCCGACGGTGCTGGCCAAGGGCATTACCCCGGCGCAGGTCGCGATCAGCAAGGTCGATCCCGATGGACAGAACTTCATCGAACTCTACCGCTCGATCCAGGCCCTCAAGGCCCAAGGCCGCCGCACGGGTGAGCTTGAGGGCAAGTGGTGGCACAAGTTTTCCGGCCCGTTAGCCGCACTGCTGATGCCGCTGCTGGGCGCGATTGCCGCCTTTGGCCTGGCGCGATCGGGCCAGCTGCTGATCCGCGCAATCATCGGCATGGCGCTGGGCTTTGCCTATTTCGTGATCGACAATGCCGCCCTGGCCATGGGCAACTTCGGCGGCTACCCGCCGCTGATCGCGGCCTGGGCACCGTTCCTGCTATTCGCGCTGGTTGGCGAGACCGTGCTGGTCCGCACCGAGGAATAGCGCCTCAGCGCGCCTTCATCGTGCTCTTCGCCAGATAGCCCACCAGCGGGAGCAGACCCGGATAATTGGCCTTCGCATAGGTCGATCCGCTGCCCAGCTGCGCGGCGAGGCGGCGGTGCGCCTCAGGCAGGGAGTGATAAGGCAGGCTGGGCAACAGGTGGTGCAGCGCGTGATAGCGCAGGCCAACCGGGGCCCAGAGCTCTGCCAGCAGGCCTGGCGGCGGAACGTTGACGGAATCGAGGTACTGCGCGGTTACCGTCATCGGCTCACCATCGTTCTGCCAGAGGTGCGCCACCAGCGTGCGGACCTGGTTGAGCACGGCCGTGGCGGAAATGATCGCCAGGCCAATCGCCAGCGGGCGCCAGTCATGGCTGACCGCATACCACACCAGGAACAGCGCCCAGGCCGAAGCGCCCAGTTCCTGCCAGAAGACCTGCCGGGCAAATTCACCCTCGGCCGGGCGGCGGCGAAACTCCGGATTGATCGACAGGGCCGAGGCGCGTTCCCACACCAGCCGGCGCAGCGGCGGCACGATAATACCTAGTGGCACCAGCACGGCGGACCGGATCAACAGCCCGATCGGCAGCAGCAGCGCGACCAGGATGAACATCGGCAGCGACCACGGCTTCATCAGCGCCAGCGGCAGGTATTCGGGATCGTCGATCGTGCCATAACGCGTCCGCGCGTGGTGGAGCGTGTGGACGTTTTCATACATCAGCGACGGCGTGAGCATCGGGATGCCGACCAGCAGGTTCCAGCCAAACCGGAACCCGGGCAGGGCATCGCGGTGAATGTGGGTCAGTTCATGAATGAACAGCAGCGCGCGGTAGAAGGCCAGCGCCGAGATCACGCCGGCCAGCACCTGCTGCCAGGTAAAATCAAGCACAATGGCACCCACCAGACCGGCATAGCCGATTGCGGCCGAAACCAGCATATCGGGCCAGTAGATGCTGCCCTTGGCCGCCGAGATATCGCGGGTCTGCTCGACCGCGGCGCGCAGCATGGCCATGTCATCGGGAATGCCGGCCCCGCGGGCGGTGCCTTTAGTCGTATCGGCAATGGCTTCGTGCGCAGTCATGCTTGATCCGTAATTCACGTGTCTGTTGTTCGCTATGCTTGGCTTGGCCAGCGCAGCGGGGCATAGGAGCCGCCTGTGCGATAAAACAAAGGCAAGATCGTGGCCCAGTCGGAAATTGTGATCACAGAAGTCAATGACAAGGCCGGGCGCGAAGCTTTCGTCGATCTGCTCTATCGCCTCAACGCCGATGATCCCAATTTCGTACCCCAGCTGCGCGGGGAAGAGATTGAACGCTATACCCCCGGCGGCAATCCCTATTTCGAGCACGCCCGCTGCCAGCTGTTCCTAGCCAAGCGCGGCGGCGCGGTCGTCGGCCGCATTGCCGCTCATATCGATGAGCTGGCGCTGGCCCAGCCGCCCGAGCAGGGCATGGGGCCGGGCACCGGCATGTGGGGGGCGCTTCAGGCCGAGGATGCCCAGATTGCCGCCTCCCTGATCCACCAGGCCGAACAATGGCTGCGCGGCCAGGGCATGACCCGCGTGCTCGCACCGATGACGCTGTCGGTCTGGGAAGAGCCGGGCCTGCTGATCAAGGGCTTTGACCATCCGCCGACGATCATGATGGGCCACAACCCGCCGCACCACCGCGGCTGGATCGAGGGCGCGGGCTATCGCGGCATCAAGACGCTGGCGACCTATGACCTCGACATCACCAAGCCCTTCCCGCCGCTGATCCAGCGGATCGTCCAGTCGGGTGAAAAGAACGAGCGCATTCGCATCCGCGATGTCGACCTGAAGAACTTCGATCGCGAGGTCGAGATTATCTGCGCGATCCTGAACGATGCCTGGTCGGACAACTGGGGTTTCGTGCCCTTCACCCCCACCGAGATCGCCTATACCGCCAAGAAGATGAAGCCGCTGGTCAAGCCTGACCTGGTGCGCATGGCCGAATATGATGGCGAGCCGGTGGCCTTCATGATCACCCTGCCCGATGCCAACCAGATCCAGCTCAAGGCGGTGGGCCGCAATGGCAAGCCGTCGCTGCTCGGCTGGGTCAGGCTGGGGCTGTGGATGCTGCGGACCAAGCCAGCCGATATGCGCGTGCCGCTGATGGGCGTGGTCAAGCGCCTGCAATCAAGCCGCATGGCCAGCCAGCTGGCCTTCATGATGATCGAAACGATCCGCCGCGCCTCGGTTGAAAACTACCGGGGCAAGCGCGGCGAGATCGGTTGGATCCTTGATGATAACCAGGGCATGAACGCCATTGCCGAGGCGATCGACGCCAAGGTCAACAAGGAATACCTGGTCTTCGAAAAGGGGCTTTAGGCTTTCGCTTCGCCCTGCTGGTCGACCGCCGTGGTCACGGCCACGTCGGCAGTAACATTGCCCAGCGTGCGCATGATATCGGGCAGCATTTCCACCGCCACCAGCAGCGCCAGCGGCTCGATCGGCACGCCCATCGCCATGGCAATGGGGCCGACTGACACCACGAAGCTGAGCGTGCCGGGCAGCGAAACCGAGCTGAGCGAGACCAGGAAGGCCACCAGCACCCCGGCACCCAGCGCCCAGACCGTCAGCGGTGTTCCCGTCAGGTAGGCGGCATAGATCGCCACCCCCATGTTCATCGCCGGGCTGGTCCCGCGGAAGATCGCCACGGCCAGCGGCAAGACAAAGTCGGCGGTCGCTTCCCGCACACCCAGCCGGCGCGAAGCACCCAGCATGGCCGGCAGGCTGGCCAGCGATGACTGCGTTGAAATCGCCACGGCATAGACCGGCAGCATCGCCTTGACGAACGGACCCGGCTGGCGCCGGCCCACGGTCAGGGCAATTGCGACCGAACCAAGCAGCACCACCAGACCAGCCGCGCTGACAATCGTGATGTAGTGCGCCAGGCCGCCAATCGCATCGGCACCGGTTTTTGCACCCAGCGAAATCGCCAGACCCAGCACCCCGACCGGAGCCAGCATCAGCACCCAGCCGACGATCACCATCATGGTCATCGCCAAGCCTTCGAAGAAGGTCACTAGCAGCTTGCGCGGATGTTCAGCAATCTGGGTGGCGGCCAGCGCGAAAAGTGCGGCGAAGATCACCACCGGCAGCATCGCGCCATTGGCCGCCGCGGCAAAGATGTTGCTGGGCACCATGGCCTCAAGAATTTCGGCAAATCCCGGTACCTTGCCCGGATCGGCCGCCCCGCCGCCGCTCAGCGCCGCAACGGCCCCGGCCGGGATCGGGAACAGCCCCAGTAGCAGTGGCACCACCGCGGCGGCCATTGTTCCCGATGCCAGCAGCACCGCAACGAACATCAGCACCGCCCGCCGCGCCAGGCGCCCGCCACCTGCGGCCGCGAGCGTCTGGGAAATCCCGGTCACGACCAGCCCGATCACCAATGGCAGGATCGTCAGTTGCAGCAGCTTCAGCCAAAGGCTGCCCAGCTCTCCGGCCAGGGCCGCAATCGCCGCAAACCCGGCATGGCCGCGGAACATCGTGCCAATCACGAAGCCCAGTAACAGGGCCAGGAAGGTAAGGAGCGCAGGCACCCTGATTTCCGGAAATCCGCTCGATCCCGACTGTTGCTGTGCCATGGGTTCCCCTGCTTTCGGTTTTGCGCGCGTGACATTAGCGTGGCAGCGCGACATAGCAATTTCACAAATCCTCGCGTGCTACAGGGTAAGTCATGGGACGCAACTATTTCGGTACGGACGGGATCCGCGGGCGCACCAATGCCGGCGTGATGACCGCGGCAACGGCCATGAAAGTCGGCCAGGCGGCCGGCACGCGCTTCTTGCGCGGCAGTCACAAGCACCGCGTGGTCATCGGCAAGGACACCCGCCTTTCGGGCTATATGCTGGAAAACGCGCTGGTGGCCGGGTTCACCAGCGTTGGCATGGACGTGATCCTGCTGGGGCCGATGCCCACCCCGGCGGTGGCCCTGCTCACGCGTGAACTGCGCGCCGATGTGGGGGTGATGATTTCGGCCAGCCACAATCCTTATGAGGACAACGGCATCAAGCTGTTCGGGCCGGACGGGTTCAAGCTGTCCGATGCCGATGAGGCCGCAATCGAGGCGATGCTGGCCGAAGACTTGCCGCTTGCCCCTTCGGCACAGATTGGCCGGGCCCGCCGGATCGATGATGCCCGCGGTCGCTACATCCACGCCGTCAAGGGCTCGCTGCCCGATGATATCCGGCTCGATGGCCTGAAGATCGTGGTCGATTGCGCCAATGGCGCAGCCTATCAGGTTGCGCCTTCAGCTATCTGGGAACTGGGCGCGGAAGTGGTCACCGTCGGGGTCACGCCCAACGGCACCAATATCAATGACAAGTGCGGCTCCACCCATCTCGACCTGCTGAAGGAAAGCGTTGTCGCCAGCGGAGCCGATGTCGGCATTGCGCTGGATGGCGATGCCGACCGGTTGATCGTGGTCGATGAAAAGGGCCAGACAGTCGATGGCGATCAGCG
>CAWUNP010000068.1:0-7155 GCA_963923805.1 uncultured Novosphingobium sp.
GGCCAGCGCTGGGTGATGGTCTTGACCTTGGTCCAGAACTTCACCCCTTCCATGCCGTGCTGGTTGGTATCGCCAAAGGCGCTGCGCTTCCACCCGCCGAAGGTGTGATAGGCCACAGGCACCGGGATCGGCACGTTGATGCCGACCATGCCGACATTGACCCGGGCGGCAAATTCGCGCGCGGCGTGGCCGTTGCGGGTGAAGATCGCCACGCCGTTGCCATATTGGTGCTTGCTGGGCAGGGCGACCGCTTCTTCGAAGTCCTTGGCGCGGACCATCTGCAGCACCGGGCCGAAGATTTCGTTGTGATAGCTGTCCATGTCGGGGGTGACGTGATCGAACAGGGTCGGGCCGACGAAGAAGCCGTTTTCGTGACCCTGCAAGGTAAAGCCGCGCCCGTCGACGACGAGTTCGGCGCCTTCTTCAGCGCACTTGGCGATCCAGCCTTCGACTTTGTCCTTGTGCGCCTGCGTCACCACCGGGCCATAGTGCGCTTCGGGATCGGTCGAGATGCCCACTTTCAGCGCCGCGATTGCCGGGATCAGCTTGGCCTTGAGGCGTTCTGCGGTGTCATCGCCCACCGGCACCACCACCGGCAGCGCCATGCAACGTTCGCCCGCGCTGCCGAACGCCGCGCCGGTCAGGTCGTTCACCACCTGATCGAGATCGGCATCGGGCATGACGATGCCGTGGTTCTTGGCTCCGCCCATCGCCTGCACCCGCTTGCCGGCGGCGACGCCGCGGTTGTAGACGTAGTGGGCGATGTCCGACGAGCCGACGAAGCTGACCGCGCCGATCGCCGGGTGATCGAGGATCAGATCGACCATTTCCTTGTCGCCGTGGACGACTTGGAAGATCCCTTCGGGCAGCCCGGCTTCCAGCCACAATTCAGCCAAGCGATTGGGCAGCGAAGGATCGCGTTCGCTGGGTTTCAGGATAAAGGCATTGCCTGTGGCCATTGCCACGGCGCCCATCCACAGCGGGATCATCGCCGGGAAGTTGAACGGGGTGATGCCCGCGCCGATGCCGATCGGTTGGCGCATCGAATAGACGTCGATCCCCGGCCCGGCGCCCTGGGTATATTCGCCCTTGAGCACGTGGGGGATGCCGCAGCAGAATTCGACCACTTCCAGCCCGCGCTGAATATCGCCCTTGGCATCGGCGATCACCTTGCCGTGCTCGGTCGAAAGGATCAGCGCCAGCTCGTCCATGTTGGCTTCGACCAGCGCCTTGAAATTGAACATCACGCGGGCGCGGCGCTGGGGGTTGGTGGCAGCCCAGCTGGGCTGTGCAGCCTGCGCGGCGGCCACCGCGCGGTTCAGCGCACCGGCGCTGCCCAGCACGACTTGCGCCTGCACATTGCCGTTGTTGGGATCGAACACATCGCCCTTGCGGGTGGTGGCAAGACCGGCCGTTCCGCCGGCGATGAAATGATCGACAACGCGCATGGGTGTGGTTCCTCTTGAGTTCAGATGCTGCCAATTGCGCTTTCGTTTTGCGGCAGACAAGAAGCGTTTTTGCGACTATGAACTGCAATTATGCAGGTACTCGATTGGAACGATCTACAGAGTTTTTTGGCAATCGCCCGCTCTGGGCAACTTGGCAAAGCAGCCCAAACAATGGGCGTCGATGCGACAACCGTTGGCAGGCGTTTGCGCCGGCTCGAGCTCAAATTAGGCCGAACGCTATTCGAACAAACGCGAGAAGGGCAGGTGCTGACGGAGGCAGGGGAAGCTCTCCTTGAAAAAGTTGAGGAGATGGCAAATGCGGCGACGGGCATCGATGAAAGTGGCGGAGAAGGGAGCACGTCAAAACTAACGGGCACGTTGCGGATTAGTGTTTCAGAAGGCTTTGGGAGTTGGTTCCTGTCCAAGCAGCTGGATCAGTTTGTTACTGCCCATCCGGCGCTTACAGTGGACTTAGTCGCAAACAGTGGCTTCCTAAGTCTTTCTAAGCGCGAGGCCGACATAGCCGTCATGCTATCGCGTCCAAAGGCTGGTCCAGTAGTCGCTCGTAAATTGGCGGACTATGCACTCGGACTATACGCCTGTTCGGACTACCTTAAGGCGAAAGGGGTTCCTCGAGTGATCGGAGACCTTGCAAAAGGGCATTGCCTGATCGGTTACATCCCAGATCTGCTTTATGCACCTGAACTACGCTACCTTGATGAGCTTGCGCCAGGTCTCGATCCCAAAATCCGGTCTTCGAGTATAACGGCTCAGTTGCAGCTCGTCGCCTCTGGTTCTGGCATCGGAGTTTTGCCATGTTTCATGGCAATGTCAGACCCACGCCTTGTCCCAGTCCTCGAGGCACATCGGATCAAGCGCTCATTCTGGTTGGTGACGCATAAAGACACACAACAACTTGCGAGAGTTAAGGCGGGCAAGGAGTGGATTTTAGACTGCGTTAAACGGAACCGAAATCTGTTAGACCCGTGATTTAGGGCAATTCCGGGTAAATTTTGGTAGTCACATCAGGCACTCGATGGAAAATAAAAACTAAATAAATAAATGATTTAATTATAAAAGAGAGTTGAATTCTAGTCGGCTATCTACCCGCCTCAGAAATCTAGTAGAAGGCCGATTACCCAGTTCGCAGTTTCATTCTGCATGGTGCACCGGCTATTACGCCTGCCCGACCCAACTTGGGATGAGGAAATAGCGATCTGCTTAAGGCGGGTTAGGCGATCCAGGCTCAACCGGCCAAAGCAGGCCAAGGGCATGACCCGCGATTATCTTGAGCAGTGCCTTAATGCCCTGCCGAATGATCCGTGGGGCCTACGCAACCGGGCGATGCTGTCGCTGGGCTATGATTTGCTAACCCGGCGCTCGGAACTTGTCGCGCTCCGGACTGACGATATTGAATTAAGGGGTGACGGGACGCTGCGTGCGATCATTCGACGCAGCAAGGCCGATCCGTTTGGTATGGGTCGTATCGCTTTTACATCGAAGCGGTCGGCTGAACTGGTCTCGGACTGGCTTGCCTGGCGTGGGAATGGGATCGATCCGCTCTTCTGCGGGATCTATCAAGGCCAGCCAATCAACCGCCCGCTCGGAACGACCAAGGTAAAGTTAATCATAAAGGAGGCTGTGGCAGCGGCTGGGTTGCCACCTGAGGATGTGGCAGCATTCAGTGGGCACTCGCTGAGGGTGGGAGCTGCGCAGGATCTGTTGTGCGCAGGACATGACACTGCGGCCATTATGCGAGCAGGCGGGTGGAAGTCAGTCAATGTCCTGGGGCGCTATTTGGAACTTGCCGAGCATAATGTTTGGGTATGACCTTGGAAAAGGTAACTGTGTGCGGGGAGCGTGAAAGGAGCAGTTTCCGGCCTTAAGAAACATGGCTGGAGCGGTCTTTTCTCAACTCGGGCTGGTCAGACCGTTTCATCATGGCGTGTAAAACACGGGTGCCATCCGTTGCGGCGCTCCTGCCTGGCGATCACATCAATCGAGCTGCGCGCATAATCAAAGATGTCTTTGCGCGGCCGACAAGGTATTTTGCCGCTTTCACAGAGCCGATGTTAATTGCGGAAAAGTGCCGCTCAATTCATTTTCTTTTCGCGGCGTTTCATTAGGTTTGATCACAGGGTTAAGGTGGGCTCAAAATTAGGCAAAAGTCGGCCATTACTGACTGCAGCGGGAGGCTGTCCGCCAGCATAATAAGAATATCGATTGGGGGGTGGGATGACTGGAGCTCTTACTTCTGCAGAAAAAGCTGCAGGTCTTCGGGAAAATTTTGAGCAGGCGCCCGCCGCCGACAGCGTGGGAACAAACGCGGGCATGCGTTTGGACGCGCGGTCAGGTTTAATAGCGGCCAGTTCACTGGGCCTTGCGGCATGCGGGCCAGATTCTGGAGCGACTGGAGCGGTTGTCCCGGCACCTGCGCCCACTCCAACACCAACCCCAACCCAAACACCGTTGTCCGCGCCGGTAGCTCAAATCCAGGCATCCCGGTTTCTGTCTCAGGCGGCTATTGGATATAGCAAGGCCGATATCACGGCGGTTGCTGAGGGCGGGATTTCAAAGTGGCTGGACGGGCAATTTGCGATGGCTCGGCCGCAAAAGTTTTGGGATTTCCTCGTTGCAGGGGGCTATAACGCCAACACCCCTGACAATCTGAATGGCGAGAATGGCTTCGACACCATGATGTGGTCGCAGCTGATAAGCAGTAATGATCTGCTGCGCCAACGCGTTGGCCTATCTCTGCTCAATATGTTGGTCGTATCAATCGAGGGCATAACCGATCAGTGGCGGTCATTCACAATGGCCGCCTACTTGGATATTTTGTGGGATAATGCCTTCGGTAACTATCGAGACATCCTGGAGGGCATCTCAACAAATATTGCGATGGGTCAGTTCTTAAGCTTCGTTTGGAACAAAAAAGGCGACCCTCTGACTGGATCAATTCCAGATGAAAACTACGCTCGCGAACTCATGCAATTGTTCACCATTGGGCTGGTGCAGCTCAACGTAGACGGCACCCCGATAACCTCTGGCGGCAAGCCAGTTCCGACATACACCCAACAGGATGTCAGCCAGCACGCCCGTGTTTGGACAGGTTACGAATACGCTACCTATGATAAATCGACCCCCGATATGATGGGCAAGCCGATGGTTGTCCGGCCATATAGCCACGAGACTGGGGCGATCAATTTCCTCAACATTTCCATCCCGGCGGGCCACGATGGAGAGGCGGCGCGGAAGATGGCGCTCGATGGTTTATTTGCGCAGTCCAGTTTGCCTCCTTTCGTTTGCAAGCAACTGATCCAGCGAATGGTCACCAGTAATCCATCGCCAGGCTATGTTAGCCGGGTTGCAAATGTTTTCATAAACAACGGTGCCGGCGTGCGCGGCGATATGAAGGCAGTGGTCAGGGCGATCCTCACCGACCCCGATGCGCGCGATGATAGTCAGACTGAAAATGCAAGCTTCGGTAAGCTGCGAGAACCAGTTGTGCGCTTGGTTCATTGGGCCAAGGCGTTCGGCGTTAAGTCGCCGAGCAAGACATGGCCGTTTGGCAACACGTCGCCCGGTTCGTACCGACTTGCACAAAGCCCAGGGCGGGCCCCAAGCGTCTTTAACTGGTTCCGACCCGGTTACACTCCGCCTGGTACGCTCATTGCTACCAAGGGTTTGGTTGCACCAGAGTTCCAGATAACCAACGAGCCGTCAGTCATCGGCTACATCAATTACATGCAGGAATTGATCGATCGGGGCGCTGGAGATGCCGTGCCGAACTATGACTCGTTGACGGTCTTGGCGACGGATAGCCAGGCGCTGCTCAACGAACTGAATTTGGTTCTTGCAGCTGGTCAGATCGGTCCAGCTACCATCAGCAAGATGAAAGCGGCGCTCGATGCCATCTCAGTCTCAAACAATGATGGCCTGATTACCCGCATCAAAACTGCGACCCTGTTGGTGGTGGCATCACCCGAATACCTTGTGCAACGCTAACGGGAGGGCCAGATTAGTGACCACGAACCAATCAAGGCGGGCTTTTCTGAAGCGCGCATCCGTGCTTTCCATGGCAGGCCCCGCGACATCGTTCGTTCTAAATCTTGCTGCGACGGGCGAAGCAGCAGCAGCCACAGCAACCGATTACAAGGCGCTCGTTTGCGTTTTTCTTTACGGCGGCAACGACTACGCCAATACCTTGGTGCCATACGACAGCGCCCGGCACGCCTTCTACACCTCGCAGCGCCCCAATTTCGCGCTGAGCCGGGACTCGCTTCGATCGACAGTCCTTAATCCAACGACACCATTGCTCGGCGGCGCCCAGTATGCGCTAGCGCCGGGGCTCTCACCGTTGCTCCCACTTTTCAACGCGGGGCAGATGGCAGTCATGCTGAATGTTGGAACGCTAATTCAACCGACCACAAAGGCTCAATATGAAGCGCAATCGGTCCAGTTGCCGCCGAAACTTCTGAGCCACAATGACCAACAGAGCTTCTGGCAGGCAACTTCAGCAGAGGGAGCCCAGACAGGGTGGGGCGGTCGCATTGGTGACCTGCTGCAGTCTGGCAACGACAACGCCTCGCTCACGTGCATAAATCCGGCCGGAAACGCGGTATTCCTCACCGGCAATGCGGCAGTGCAGTATGCTATTTCGACTAACGGACCGATTGCGCTGAATGCCCAAGCGTACTTGTATGGATCAACAACGTCAGCGTCCTTGCTGCGCGAGTTGATTGCGACCCCGGGCGGTAGCCACGATTTTCACGCTGCGGTTAGCAATGTCGGCAAAAGGGCGCTGGAATTGCAGGCGCTGGTGTCAAGTGCGCTAGCCATAGCGCCGAAGACTAGTACTGTTTTCCCGGCAGCGGCGGACCCCGGCAGCAATTTGGGTGCGCAGCTGCAGATGGTCGCTAAACTGATTTCTGTTGGCAAAGAGCTTGGTATGCGCCGCCAGGTATTCTTCGTTTCGGCCGGCCGGTTCGACACGCATGATAATCTCGCGACGATCCATCCGCTCTTGATGCAAAACGTGGCCAACGCCGTGCGTGCCTTCTATGACACGACGGTCGAACTAGGTGTAGCGGATAAGGTCACAGCATTCACCGCTTCCGATTTTGGCCGCGCCCTGACGGCCAACGAGGACGGCACGGACCATGGCTGGGGTTCGATGCACTTCGCAGTAGGCGGGGCTGTGAAGGGCGGTCGCTACTATGGCATCAACCCGGTTCTTGCCAACAATGGGCCGGACGATTTCGGCCAGGGCCGATTGATCCCAACGATGTCCGTTGACCAGTACGGTGCAACCTTGGCGAGTTGGTTCGGAGTTTCAGCAGGAGACCTTCCAACCGTTTTTCCGAACCTCAAGAATTTTGCAGGCTCGCCTCTGGGGACCAACGTTGGCTTTATCTGATCGCACGAAACACCTTCGGATCTTGCCGTCGTAAATGAACTTACTGCCGTTGTTCGTGGCATCAGCGCCTTTGCGATGGAACAACGAGTTTACCTCGTTTCGTTCATTGCGGCAGATAGTTCAAACTGGCGATAACGTCTGATCGGAGTTTTCTAAAAATTGGCGTTCATTCAGGAGGCTTTCCCCTCCGCATAGTTAGGAGGCATATCGCTCAGATCAAATGACGTGACCCCCAACTTTCCACCAGCTGGGATTAGAGCCGGGCGGCTTTGTTGCGCATGAGCGCAGGGT
>CAWUNP010000069.1:0-7140 GCA_963923805.1 uncultured Novosphingobium sp.
TGTATAAGAGACAGTTCGCGCACCGTGGCGCATGACTGGGTGGCGGAAGGGCATTTCCGCCTGAATGGCAAGCGCATCGAAAAGCCCAGCGCAGGGGTCAGCACGGGCGATATTCTGACGGTTCCGGCCCGGTCTGGCGTAAAGGTGATTGAGCTGGTCGCCGTTCCCGCACGGCGCGGACCGGCTCCGGAAGCGCTGGCCTGTTACCGCACGCTTGACGAGCGCGCTGCAAATCCCATAGCAGCAAAGGATAACACCGCGCCTCAGGGGACCTGAATACCATGACCTATGTTGTCACCGACGCCTGCATCAAGTGCAAGTACATGGACTGTGTCGAGGTCTGCCCCGTCGATTGCTTCTACGAAGGCGAGAATATGCTGGTGATCAACCCCAGCGAATGCATCGATTGCGGCGTGTGCGAACCGGAATGCCCGGCCGAAGCGATTCTGCCCGATACCGAATCGGGGCTGGAGCAGTGGCTTGAGCTGAACGCCAAGTATTCGGCCGAATGGCCCAACCTCACCACCAAGAAGGACACGCCGGCCGATGCCGACGAGCACAAGGGTGAGGAAGGCAAGTTCGAAAAGTACTTCTCGGCCGAGCCCGGCGAAGGCGATTGATCCTCCGCGCTGGCCGCGCGAATCGGTTGCAAACCTTGCATCTTGCCGGTTTCGGGGCTGACGGCGGAATCGCTTGTCAGGGCGCGGAATTCTGCGGTCTGGTAATTTTGTTGCCGACATGCTATATAATCGGCTGACATCCGGGGCTGCCTGTCCCGGTTGCATGGCAATCATTGGCTAGGCGGGACTGCGAACAGGGACGGGGAAAGACGGTGCCAGCCTGATCGGGGGGCGCCGGGAATGGCTATCCCCTGCGTCCGGTTCAACGGCAACAAGCCCGCCGCATGAAAGGACGATACATGGCTTCCAAGGCGCACGCCTTCGATGTTGGTGACTACGTCGTTTATCCCAAGCATGGCGTTGGCCGGGTGATCGAACTGCAGGAGCAGGAAATCGCCGGCATGAAGCTGGAACTTTACGTGCTGCGTTTCGAGAAGGAGCGGATGACGCTCCGCGTGCCGACCAACAAGGTCGAAGCGATCGGCATGCGCAAGCTGTCCAGCGACAAGACGCTGCGCGAAGCGCTCGATACGCTGAAGGGCAAGCCCAAGGTCAAGCGCACCATGTGGTCGCGCCGCGCCCAGGAATATGAAGCGAAGATCAACTCGGGCGATCTGGTTTCGATCGCCGAAGTGACCCGCGACCTGTTCCGCGCGGATGACCAGCCGGAACAGTCCTATTCGGAACGGCAGATCTTCGAAGCGGCCTCCTCGCGCCTGGCGCGCGAACTCGCCGCGATGGAAAAGACCGACGAACCGGCCGCGCTCAAGAAGATCCTGGCGATCCTCAATGAGCATGCGCCGAAGTACTATGCCGAGGCTGCGACTGCCTGACGGCATCGGCAAGGTCTCTCAAAGAAGGCCGTTCCCTTGCGGGAGCGGCCTTTTTTGTTGCGCGCAATCACTCTCCCTTGTCCCTTGCCGTCGGCGCCATGCTGTATTATATCAACAACACACATAGCGAAGGAGACTCGCGATGAAGATTGACAGGTTCTTCCGGGCGCTTGGCCCGATCATCGCCGTGGCCATGGCCGCCGGGCTGGCCGCCTGCGACGGCAAAGTCTCGATCAATGGTGAGGAGGGCAAGCCGCTGGCCGAAATCGATCTAACCGGCAAGCCGCCTGAAGAACTGGTGCTGCTGGGACCGGACGAGGTACGGGTCATCCCGGGTGACCGGCTGGCCATTACCGTGGAGGGTGACAAGGCCGTGACCGACCGGCTGCGGTTCACACTGAAGGATAGCACACTGGGCGTGCTGCGCGAAGGCAAGAGCCTGGACATGAACAGCGGCAAGGCGGTGGTCAACGTGACCATGCCCGCCCCCAAGACGCTGACCATGGCCGGTTCGGGCAAGATCAACGCCGCCGCCCTCGCGCGCGAGGCCAAGGTCACGATCGCCGGATCGGGCGATATCGAGACCCCGAACCTGGCCAGCGACAAGCTGGACCTGACCATTGCCGGTTCCGGCTCCTACCGCGGCGCAGGTAATGTCGCCGCGCTTGACGTAAGCATCGTCGGCAGCGGTTCGGCGGCCATGGATGCGCTGAAGACCGACAAGGCCGATCTGACCATCGCCGGTTCGGGCAATTCCGCCTTTGCCAGCGATGGCGAGGTCAAGGCCAAGATCATGGGATCGGGCAGCGTCACCGTGCGCGGCCGGGCGCATTGCACGGTCGAAGCCATGGGGTCGGGCAAGCTGGTTTGCGAGCCCGGCAATAGCGCCGCACCGGCTAGCGAAAAGCCCTGATAGCATCGCGGTTCATCGCCAGCTAAGCCGGTCGCGATCAGGATCGCTCCGATCCTGATCGCCCGGGGGAACCGATGTCTCGTCTCAAACTGCTGTTCTTGCCGGCCCTGCTGATGCTGCCCGGCTGCGGCCCCGCCGCGATCCTTGGGGCTCCAGTCAGTGCCCTCAAGACGGGTGGCAAGGTGGTCGATGTCATGACCACCAGCCAGTCTGAAAAGGACGAGAAGCGCGGCCGCGAATTGCGCAAGCGTGAGGAACGGCTGCGCAACCTGGATCATGACTATCGCAAGCAGGCACGCAAGTGCCAGCGCGGCAACCAGGGCGCCTGCCGCAAGGCCGGACAACTGGCTGCGGAAATGCGTCGGCTGAGCTCTGGCTTGCCCTATCGGGGCAAGTGATCAGGCCGCCGCGCGGGCCAGCCGGTCATTGATCGCAGCGCCGATTCCCCCGGTGGGAACCGGGGCAACGGCAATCCGGGGCTGCGCCGCCGCAGCCGCGGCATGGAGCGCGGCATAGAGCCGGGCAGCGGCCTCGGCCAGATCGCCCTCTGGCGATAGCGAAAGGTCTCCGGCAACCGGGCCAAAGCCGATCAGGAACTCATCGGGACTGGCCGATCCGGCATTGAGCCGGACGGGCTTGCCCGGGGCATAGTGGCTGGCGAGCTGGCCCGGGGCCTCGATCGCTGCTGACGTCACGGCTTCAGGCGGAGAACCCAGGATCGCTGCCACCTGCGCCGTATCGATCGGGCCGGGCCGCAGCACCTGCCACGAACCATCTTCGCGCAGCGCGATGATGGTCGATTCAAGCCCGGCCGCACAGGCCCCACCATCGAGGATCAAGGGCGCAGCAGCACCCAGCGAAGCCGCAACGTGTCCGGCCTGGGTCGGACTGACCCCGCCGCTGCGGTTGGCCGACGGCGCCGCCAGCGGCAGGCCGCAGGCATCGAGCACCGCGCGCATCACCGGATGGGCCGGGCAGCGCAAGGCAATGGTCGGCAGGCCCGCCGTCACGGCCGGGGCAATTGCCGCCTCGGCCCGCAGCGGCAGGACCATTGTCAGCGCCCCCGGCCAGAAAGCCGCGGCGAGCTGCTCGGCGCGGGAATCAAACCGGGCCAGCGCCTTGGCCGCCGCAAGCGAAGGGACGTGGACGATCAGCGGATTGAAATCGGGCCGCCCCTTGGCGCGATAGATCGCGGCAACCGATTCGGCCCGGTCCGCACGGGCGGCCAGGCCGTAGACAGTCTCGGTCGGCAAGGCGACCAGGCCGCCTTCGCCCAACACGGCCGCAGCCGCGGCGATCCCGGCAGGATCGGCGGCAAGAATCTGTGCGGCTTCGTGCTTGTCGGCCATGGTGCTCCCGCTATAGGCGGGAAGGCGCAAAGCCAAGGGAAAGCAAGAGAGCACCATGGATTTCACTGCCCCGACCGCCGACCAGGTTCTCGCCATCCGCATCAATGCCGGGATTGACGAGCTGGCCGCCAACCCCCGCTTCGCGGCCGCCAGCCCCGACATGGTTGAGGCCATTGTTGAAGGCATCGGCCAGTTTGCGGCGGGCGAATTCGCCCCGCTCAACCGCAAGGGCGATCTGGAAGGCGCCAAGCTGGCCAACGGCGTGGTCACCCTGCCCGATGGCTTTGCGGCGGCCTATCAGGCCTATGTCGAGCAGGGCTGGAATGCCGTGGCGGGTGACGAGGCGCACGGCGGACAGGGCCTGCCCTTCACCCTTGCCGCCAACGTGCTGGAGAACCTGGGCGCGGCCAACATGGCCTTTTCGCTGCTGCCGATGCTGACAGTCGGCGCGATCGAGGCGCTGGCCCACCATGGCAGCCCGGCCCAGCAAGCGCTTTACCTGCCCAAGCTGGTCAGCGGCGAATGGTCTGGCACGATGAACCTGACCGAACCGCAGGCCGGCTCGGACGTCGGCGCGCTGCGCACCACCGCCACCCCGCGCGGCGATGGCACCTGGTCGATCAAGGGCACCAAGATCTACATCACCTGGGGCGAGCATGACCTCGCGGGCAATATCATCCACCTCGTCCTGGCCCGCACCCCCGGCGCACCAGCCGGCAGCCGCGGCATTTCGCTGTTCGTGGTGCCGAAGTATCACGTGAAGCCGGATGGTTCGCTGGGTGCGCGCAACGATCTGCGCTGCGTCTCGATCGAGCACAAGCTGGGGATCATGGCCAGCCCGACCTGCGTGATGAGCTTTGGCGACAACGACGACTGCATTGGCGAGCTAGTCGGGCATGAGAACGAGGGTCTCAAGGCCATGTTCACGATGATGAACTCGGCCCGGATCAATGTTGGCAACCAGGGCGTGCAGATCGCCGAACGCGCGCTGCAGCAGGCCCGCCACTATGCCCGCGAACGCGTCCAGTCGGCCCGCGCCGGCGGCCCCAGCCGCGATCCGGTGGCGATTGTCGAGCATCCTGACGTGCGCCGGATGCTGCTGCGAATGCGTGCGCTGACCGAAGGGTCGCGTGCGCTGCTCTATTACACCGCCGGGCAGGTCGATCGCGGCGCGCTGGGTGATAATGCCGCCCAGCTGCGCGCTGATTGCCTGGTGCCGATGCTCAAGGCCTGGGGCACCGATATCGGCTGCGAAGTGGCCAGCCTTGGTGTGCAGATCCATGGCGGCATGGGCTTTGTCGAGGAAACCGGCGCCGCCCAGCACTATCGCGATGCGCGGATCGCCCCGATCTACGAAGGCACCAACGGAATCCAGGCCGCCGATCTCGTCACCCGCAAGCTGGGCTATGAGCAGGGTGGCGTGCTGGCGTCGCTCTATGCCGAAATCGCCCGCGACTGCGCGGACGCGCCCGAACTCGCCGCACTGGCTGCCGATTGCGAAGCCATTGCCAGGTGGATGACCAGCGAAGCCAGCCTTGATGATCGTCTGGCTGGCAGCGTACCGTTCTGCACGATGAGCGCGGTGGCCGTCGCGGGTTGGCAGCTGCACCGCCAGGCCAAGGCGCTGGCGGGCGAGGATACGCCGCAGGCCAAGGCCAAGGCCGTCGTCGCGCAGTACTTCGCCCAGCACATCGCCAGCGAGGCCCGCGGTTTGAAGGCACAGGCCACAGCCGGTGCAGGCCTGCTCTATGCCCTTGACGCAGAAGCCCTGGCGGGATGAGCGATCAGGGCGATCCGCTGGCCCGCATCGCCGATGCGCTGGAGTGCCTGGCGGCCGTCCGCCCGGCTATGCCCGATTGGACCGCTGCCTCGGCCTATGTCTGGGACCAGAGCGGCGGGCGCGCGGTGGCGCGGCTCGTGGCGCCGGAGCTTGGCCTGCTCAAGGGGATCGATGCCCAGAAATCGGTGGTTTCCGCCAATGTGACCCGGCTCGCCGCCGGCCATGCCGCGCATGACATGCTGCTGTGGGGGGCACGCGGGATGGGCAAGTCTGCCCTGCTGCGCGCCAGCGTGATCGCGGCGCAGGCGAAAGATCCGGCCGCGCTTGCATTGGTGCAGGTTGCGCCCGATGCCTTTGCCGCCCTGCCCCGGCTGTTTGCCGCACTGGCGGGGGAGGCGCGCCGCTTCCTGGTCTTCATCGATGACCTGGGCTTTGCCGATGGCGATAGCGAAGGGCCGCGGGCGCTGCGTTCGTGGCTGGAAGGCGGGGTCGATGCCCGCCCCGCCAATGTCCGGCTGGCCGTGACGGCAAACCGCCGTGCGATCGTGGCGCGCCATGCCTCCGAGCAGGACGATCCGATCAACCCGCGCGACGCGGTGGATGACAAGCTGGCCCTGGCCGACCGGTTCGGCCTGTCGATCGGCTTTCATGCCTGCAGCCAGGACGATTACCTGGCGATCGTGGGCGGCTATTGCGCCAGCCTTGGCCTGGTGTGGGACCGGGGCGAAGCGCTGGAATGGGCCAAGCGGCGCGGCGCCCGTTCGGGCCGTGTCGCCTGGCAATTCGTGACCGAGCTGGCCGGACGCGCCGGCCAGTCGCTCTGATCCTTACTGGCCGCCGCCGGTCTGACGGAACCCGGCGCGATATTGCGCCTCCAGATTGCCATCAAGCTCGCGCTGGGCCGGCATCCGTGCGGTCACCACCGGACGGACCGCGGCCCCGGGCTTGGCGCCCGGCGCACTGACGCGCCAGACGATCCCGCCGGTATCATCCGTCACCAGCAGGGCGCCGGTCTTGTCGAAGGCAACCCAGGTCGGGCGGCCGCGGGCCTCCTTGTTACCGCTCAGGAAACCGGTCAGCACCGGCACCGGCTTGCCCTGCGGATTGCCATTGGCATCGAAGGCCACGAAGACCACGTCATAGCCGGTCAGCGGCTCGCGGTTCCACGAACCGTGGCGGGCGATGAAGGCGCCATTGGCAAAGGCCGGACCCATCCGTTCACCGCCGCGCACAAAGGCCAGGCCAAGCGGGGCCATGTGCGAACCCAGCGCGAATTCGGGCTTGCGGACATATTCGTCGATATATTCGGGCGGGGTCGATTTGACCCGGTTGTCATCGTACTTCTTCCAGTAGATCCACGGCCAGCCATAGTGCGCGCCAACCGGCACGTTGGTCAGGTAATCCGGAACCAGGTCGGGCCCGAGCATGTCACGCTCGTTGACCACGGCCCAGAGTTCACCGGTCGAAGGGTTCCAGTCCATGCCATTGGCGTTGCGGAGCCCCTGGGCAAACTGTCGGGCGCGCCCGCTCTTCAGGTCAAGCTCCCAGATCGCGGCGCGGCCCTTTTCGATTTCGAGGCCCTTTTCGGCGATGTTCGATGCCGATCCGACCGCGACATAGAGCTTCGAACCATCGCTGTTCAGCA
>CAWUNP010000070.1:0-7029 GCA_963923805.1 uncultured Novosphingobium sp.
GGGCGCGGCAACGCGGCTGCTGACCGGGCCGTTCCCGAACGAAAAGGCCGCCACCACCTTGCTGGCGCAGCTCAAGAAAGCCGGGATTTCCGATGCTTTCGTCTGGACCAGCCCGGCCGGGCAGGTGGTCGATCCGCTGCCAGCTACGAAGTAACGAAAGCAGGTCTTTTCCACACCTTGTAAACAGGGTTGTATAGTTTTGCGCAGTTGCGAAGGACCGCTCCATTGTCGGCGGACCCTTTCCCAACGCATCCAGCGTCCATGATACAGGGCAACCGCGATTATCAGCGCGACGAGGATGCGGCTCCGGTCGATATGCTGGCGTCGCTTTTCGAAGCGCGTGGCTGGCCCTGCGAATTCGTCGGCGAGGACGAGATCTCGGGTGAGATCAAGGGCAGCTGGGCCAGCTACACCGTCCGAGGCATCTGGCGGCGCGAGGATCATGTCCTGCAATTGCTCTGCCTGCCCGACATCCGCATCCCCGATGACAAGCGGGCCGGCGTTTACGAGCTGCTGTCCCTGGTCAATGAGCAACTCTGGGTCGGTCACTTCGATATCTGGTCGAATGGCGGCGTGCTGCTCTATCGCCACGGCCTGCTGCTGGGCGACGAAGGCTTGCTGAGCCTGGCCCAGGCCCAGGTCGCGGTTGAGGCGGCGATCGAGGAGTGTGACCGGTTCTATCCGGCCTTCCAGTTCATCCTGTGGGGCGACAAGACGCCAGCCGAGGCCTTGGCCGCTTCGCTGGTCGATGCCGCCGGGGAAGCGTAGGAGCTTGCCCATGGGCAAGCTTGATTCGATCCTCATCGTCGGCTGCGGCAATATGGGCGGGGCCATGCTCCGTGGCTGGCTGGCCGCGGGCGTCGATCCCGGTCGCTTTACCGTGGTTGATCCTTACCTTGATCGGGCGCCGGAAGGCGTGACCTTGCTGCGGGAACTGCCGGATAGGCAGTTTGACGCGGTGATGCTGGGGGTAAAGCCGCAAGGCTTTGCCGAACTGGCTGCCAGGCTTGCACAGTTGTCGGCATCCAAAGGTCTGGTCCTGTCGATCATGGCCGGGATCGAACTGGCAAGTCTGGCCGCAGCCTTGCCCCGGGCAGCGGGCTGGGTGCGGATCATGCCCAACCTGGCCGCTGCGCTGGGCAAGTCGCCGATGGCGCTGGCCGAACGCGGGCTGGATGCAGCCGGGCGTGATGGCGTGACCGCGCTGCTGGCTCCGCTTGGCGCACCCGAATGGATTGATGAAGCCCAGTTCGATCTGGCCACCGCGCTGGTCGGCTCCGGGCCGGCCTTTGTCTATCGCTTCATCGATGCTCTGGCTGCCGGCGCTTCGAACCTGGGCTTCACAGCCGAGCAGTCCCAACGGCTTGCGCTCGCCATGGTCGAAGGGGCGGCCGAACTGGCGCGCCAGTCGCCCCATTCACCTGCTGAACTGGCGCAGATGGTGGCCAGTCCTGGCGGGACAACCGAGGCCGGGCTCAAGGTGTTGGATCAGGACCAATCCATCGCCCGCCTGACTGAGGCGACCCTGCGTGCAGCCCGTGATCGCGGGGCCGAACTGGCCGCCTTCGCTGCTGCGGCGAAAGAAGGCTAATCAGGACCAATTCGTTCCGATTTCGCTTGAAACTGGGGGCGATCTTACCGATATTCACTCCATCGGGCGGCTATCGTGCGGCCCATAACACGGAGTTTAAGTCACCATGGCTAACTGGAACGATCCCCAGCCCACGAAAACGGGCTTCGGTGCGTCTCCCAGCCTCAATGGCGAAGTGCTTGGTACTGGCGCGACCTATGACGCGGGTCTGCGCAAGCACATGCTTGCCATTTACAACTACATGGCATCGGGCGTGCTGCTCTCGGGCATTGTCGCGCTGCTGTTTGCCAGTTCGGGCATGGCGGCCCAGGTTCTGGCCACCCCGCTGAAGTGGGTGATCATGCTGGCCCCGCTTGGCTTTGTCTTCGCGATGAGCCTGGGGGCGAACCGCATGGCCACCGGCACGCTCCAGCTGCTGTTCTGGGGCTTCTGCGCGGTGATGGGGCTGTCGCTCTCGTCGATCTTCCTGGTCTTCACCGCCAGCTCGATTGCCAGCACCTTCTTTGCCACTGCCGGTGCCTTCGCTGGCCTGAGCCTCTATGGCTACACCACCAGGAAGAGCCTGTCGGGCATGGGCTCGTTCATGGTGATGGGCCTGATTGGCATCCTGATCGCGATGCTGATCAACCTGTTCCTGCAGTCGAGCGCGCTCCAGCTTGCGATCTCGATCCTGGGCGTGGTGATCTTTGCCGGGCTGACCGCCTGGGACACGCAGCGGCTGAAGCAGGAATACTATATGCTGCAGGGCACCGAATTCGCCGGCAAGGCGGTCGTGCTGGGCGCGCTGACGCTCTACCTGGACTTCATCAACATGTTCCAGTTCCTGCTCAGCTTCCTGGGGAACCGCGACTAGGCTTGCGTGGTTCATCAGACCGGGCTCTGATCTTGCCCGGCGCGCTTTCCGGCGCGCCGGGCATTTTCTTTGCTGATTGCGGGGCTGGAGCTTTCTAGCAGTTTCTGGCAGGATGCACGGGCTTACTGCCGTCGGGCGGGTTTGAGAGGGTTGGCAATGGTGCGCATCACAGCGAAGTCAGTACTGGTGGCTGCGGGGGTTGCGATGGTGCTGGCCGTGCAACCGGCCGAGGCCAAGAAGAAGAAAGCCCCACCGCCAGCGCCGCCGGCTCCGGCCCAGCAATGGGTTTTCGTGCCGTGGAAGCCCACCCCGCCGAACAATGCCTCGCCCAATTTCAAGCCCCCGGCGGTCGGGGCAGATGGCCTGCGGGTCAGCGTGAACCGCAACATCTCGCCAGCCCAGATGGTCTGGAACCTGCGCTCCGGCTATAATGTTGCCGCGCTCAATTGCCTTGAACCGCGCCATGCCCAGATCGTGGTCAACTATCGGGCCTTCCTGCGCATCCATGCCAAGGCGCTGCGGGCGGCCAACCTCAAGGTTGATAGCGAATGGCGCGGCAAATACGGCGCCGGTTTCGTCAAGCCGCGCGAGACTTACATGACAGAGGTTTACAACCGCTTCGCCATGCCGCCGACGCTGCCGGCCTTCTGCGATGCGGCCCTGGCGATGAGCAACGATGCCAAGGCGGTGACAGTGGGCAAGCTGGAAGGCTTTGCTGCGATCAGCTTGCCCAATCTGGAGATCGTGTTTGACGATTTCTACAAGCGCTATGATCGCTACAAATCCGATCTGGCCGCCTGGGAGGCCAAGTGGGGCGGTTATACGCCGGGAACCAATATACTGGTCCCGGTGACCAGCCCGCTGGTCATGGCTGATGCGCCCAAAGCCGAGCCACGCTCGCTCACGCCGTAACTTTGCTCTTCCAAGGCAGGGGCCCATTCGCTAAGGGAGCCCCTCGCAACAGACGGCTTGCCGCCTGCTCGCACTGGAACGGGGCCGTAGCTCAGATGGGAGAGCGCGTCGTTCGCAATGACGAGGTCAGGGGTTCGATCCCCCTCGGCTCCACCATTCCAGTGTACTGATAATTGCCCCATCTTGGCCTGCGAACAGCAGCTTTCTGCGCTTCCGGTGCTCACGGCCAGCAGGCCGCTGCGCTCCGGTTCTCGAAATCCGCCATTCTCGGTTCAAGCTGAGGCAATTCTCAGCACACTGGGTTCACTTTAATCCCGCTCAGGCTGAGCTTGTCGAAGCCCGCGCGCTACGTTAGCCCAAGACCATGCATTTTCTCGACCAGGCCAAGATCTACATTCGCTCGGGGCAGGGCGGACCGGGGGCAGTCAGCTTCCGGCGGGAGAAGTATGTTGAATACGGCGGCCCTGACGGCGGCAATGGTGGTAAGGGCGGGGACATCATCTTCGAAGCCGTTGCGGGCCTGAATACCCTCATCGACTTCCGCTATGCCCAGCACTTCAAGGCCCAGCGCGGCGTTCATGGCTCGGGCCAGAACCGCAACGGCGCGGCGGGCAAGGATCTGGTGATCAAGGTGCCGATCGGCACTCAGGTTATTTCCGATGAAGACCGCGAGACCGTGCTGCTTGACCTGACCGAAGCGGGCCAGCGCGTGACCTTCCTCGAAGGCGGGCTCGGCGGCCGCGGCAATGCCAGCTACAAGACCAGCACCAACCGCGCCCCGCGCCAGCACCAGCCGGGCGAAATGGGCGTGGAAATGTACGTCTGGTTGCGGCTCAAGCTGCTGGCCGACGTCGGCCTGGTCGGCCTGCCCAATGCCGGCAAGAGCACCTTCATCAACAAGATCACCAATACCAAGGCCAAGGTTGGCGATTACGCCTTCACCACGCTCAAGCCGCAGCTGGGGGTGGTGCGCCACCGTAATCGCGAGTTCGTGCTGGCGGACATTCCGGGCCTGATCGCCGGTGCGGCCGATGGGGCCGGGATCGGTGACCGCTTCCTGGGCCATATCGAGCGTTGCCGGGTGCTGATCCACCTGATCGATATCAACGGCACCGATCCGGCCGAGGCGCTGGAGATCATCGAGGAAGAACTGGCCGCCTATGGCAATGGCCTCGATGAAAAGCCGCGCCTGATCGCGCTCAACAAGGTCGACACGGTCGACGCCGAACTGGTCAAGATGTTCATCAAGGAACTGAAGGCCGCCGGTGCCAAGAAGGTCTACCCGATCTCTGGCGCGACCGGGAAGGGCATGGACGCGCTGCTCGACGGCGTGATTGACTATCTGCCGGCCGCAACCGTCACCGAACGTCCTGATGGCGAAATGGAAGAGGGCGAAGATAAGCCCTGGTCGCCGCTCTAATCGTTGCATCCCGCGCTGATTTCCCTAATCGGCATGGCATGAAGATTACGCGCCTGTCCGATCTGGCCGATGCCACGCTGTGCCGCCGCCTGGTGGTCAAGGTCGGCTCGTCGCTGCTGGTCGGCAAGGATGGCGTGCGCCGCGACTGGCTGGTCGGGCTGGTCGCAGAGATCGCTGCGGCGCGCGCGCGCGGGCAGGAAGTCATCATCGTATCCTCCGGTGCCATTGCGCTTGGCGCGGCAACGCTGCGGCTGGAGAAGGGCGGACGCGGCAGCTTGGCCGATGCGCAAGCGGCAGCGGCAGTCGGGCAGATCGCGCTGTCGGGCCTCTGGGCCGAACTGCTGGGCGCGCACCGGGTGACCGCGGCGCAATTGCTGCTGACGCTGGAAGATCTTGAAGACCGCCGCCGCTATCTCAACGCCACGGCCACGCTCACCCGCCTGCTTGATGCCGGGGCCGTGCCGGTAATCAACGAGAATGATAGCGTCGCCACGCAGGAAATCCGTTTTGGTGATAATGACCGGCTGGCCGCGCGCGTGGCGCAGGCGGCGCAGGCCAATGCCGTCATGCTGCTCTCCGATGTCGATGGCCTGTTCGATCGCAACCCGGCTGAACCTGGCGCCCGGCTGCTGCCGGAAGTGCGCGGCGTGACGGCGGAAGTTCACGCCATGGCCACGGGCGGTTCCTCTTCGGGCATGGGTTCGGGCGGGATGACGTCCAAGTTGCAGGCGGCGGAGATCGCGGAACGCGCCGGGATTGCGCTGGCCATCGCCAGCGGCCTGCACGATGCCCCCATCACCCGCGCAACGGATGAAGGCATTGGCACCCTGTTCCTGCCGCGCCGCAAGGATGGGGGGCGCAAGGCCTGGCTCGGCGGGCGGCTGCGGCTGAAGGGAGCCTTGGTGATCGACGAGGGCGCGCAGCAGGCCCTGGCCCGCGGCTCCAGTCTGCTCGCCGCCGGGGTGATCCGGGTCGAGGGTGAGTTCCTGCGCGGCGATGCCGTGGCGATCCGCACCGATGCGGGCGATACGCTGGCACATGGTCTGGCCGAATACGATGCCGCCGAATGCGCGCGCCTGATGGGCACCCATTCCGCCGAACAGGCGGCGCTGCTGGGCTATGCGCCGCGCTCGGCCGTGATCCATCGTGACCAGATGGTCGTGCTGTGACGATAGCCGTTACCGGGGCAACCGGCTTTGTCGGCCAGGCCTTGCTCGATCGTGCTGCCAAGGCCGGGATCGAAGTCCGTGCGCTGACCCGCCGCGAACAGCCGCCCCGCGACGGTGTAGAATGGGTCCGGGGTGATCTGGATGATCAGGCAGCGCTCCGCCAATTGTGCCGGGGTGCGGAGGCGATCATTCATGTCGCCGGAGTGGTAAACGCCCCCGATGCCGCTGGCTTCGAGCGCGGCAACGTAACCGGCACGCTCAACGTGATCGAAGCGGCGCGCCACACCGGTGTGCCGCGGCTGGTCCATGTCTCCTCGCTCTCCGCGCGCGAGCCGGACCTCTCGGTTTATGGCGCCAGCAAGGCCCGCGCCGAGAAGCTGGTGCGCGCCAGCGGGATTGACTGGACGATCGTTCGCCCGCCGGGAATCTATGGCCCGCGCGATACCGAATATTTCGAGATGTTCCGCCTGGCGCGCTGGGGCTTGCTGCCGGTGCCGCCGAAGGACGGGCGCAGTTCGCTGATCCATGTGGACGATCTTGCCCGGCTGCTGCTGGCGCTGCTACCCGCCAGCGAGGATGTCTCGCACCGGGTCTACGAGCCGGATGACGGCCGCAAGCTGGGCTGGAGCCATTTTGAGCTGGCCCGCGCAATCGGCTGGGCGGTTGGCCGCCGGCCCTGGGTGCTCCACCTGAGCCGGGCCTCGCTGGAACGGATCGCCCGCGCGGATCGCCTCGTGCGCAAGCACAAGGCCAAGCTGACGCTCGACCGGGTCGGCTACATGAGCCACCCTGATTGGGTCGTAACCCACGGCTCGCGCCCCCCGTCAGGCCTGTGGCGGCCGCTGATCCCGACGCGCGAAGGGCTGAAAGCCACGGCGCAATGGTACCGCGATAACAAGTGGCTCTAGAAGGCCGGGTCGTAGCCCGGCGGCAGTTCGCTGGCGGCACCATCGACATGGATGCCGCATTCGGTCTTGTCCCACCCCTTCCAGCGGCCCGAACGCGGGTCTTCGCCGGGGGCGACCCGGGTGGTGCAGGGTGAGCAGCCGATTGATGGATAGCCTTGGGCAACCAGCGGATGAGC
>CAWUNP010000071.1:0-7026 GCA_963923805.1 uncultured Novosphingobium sp.
TGCGATGACCGGCAAGCCGGGCGTGTGCTTCGTTACCCGCGGCCCCGGCGCAACCAATGCCAGCATCGGTGCGCATGTTGCCTATCAGGATTCGCAGCCAATGCTGCTGCTCATCGGCGATGTAGATCGCGGGATGAAGGATCGCGAAGGCTTTCAGGAAGTCGATTTCGGCACGATGTTCGCCCCGCTGGCCAAACTGGTGCTGCGGATCGATGATCCCAAGCGGATCCCTGAATTTATCGCCCGCGCCTGGGCCACGGCCATTGCCGGGCGGCCTGGTCCGGTTGTTATCGCCTTGCCCGAAGACATGCTGCTGGAAGAGGTCGCGGACATCGCCCCCCGCCCCGCCCTGACCCGGCCGGCACAGGCCGTCTGTCCCGATGCTATGGGCACGCTGATGCGGTTGCTGGAAGATGCCTGCGCCCCGGTCGCGATCGTGGGCGGCGCCGGTTGGCACGGCAAGGCTCGTGCGCATTTCACCCGCTTTGCCGAGCGGATTGGCCTGCCCGTTGCCGGCGCCTTCCGGCGGCAGGATGCCGTTCCCAATTCCAGCAAGGTCTGGGCCGGAAACCTGGGCTATGGCCCGAATCCGAAGCTAGTTGAGCGGATCAAGCAAGCCGACCTGGTGCTGGTGGTTGGCGCGCGCATGGGCGAGGCTACGACCGACAGCTATACCCTTGTCACCCCGGACCATCCCGGTCAGATCCTGGTCCATGTCCATCCCGATCCGGAAGAGCTTGGCCGGGTCTATCGCGCCGACCTTGCGATCTGCGCCGACATGACGGAATTTGCGGAAGCCGCGGACCTGTGGGACGACGATATCGTGTCATTCGATGCCGGCGCGGATGCCCACCAGCAATGGCTCGAATGGTCAACCCCCCAGCCCAATGGACACCAACTCGACATGGGGCAAGTCGTTGCGACCATGCGGCGCGAGCTGCTCGATGATGCAATCATCTGCAACGGCGCGGGCAACTTTTCTGGCTGGTGGCACCGGTTCTGGCATTACAATGGCTTCCCGTCGCAATTGGCGCCCACCGCGGGCGCGATGGGCTATGGCGTTCCCGCCGCGGTTGCCGCCGCCAAGCGTTTTCCTGATCGCACCGTGATTGCGCTGGCAGGTGACGGTGATTTCCTGATGAACGGCCAGGAACTGGCCACCGCGGTCCAGTATGGCTGCGATCTGCTGGTCGTGCTGGTGGACAATGGCGCCTACGGCACGATCCGCATGCATCAGGAACGGGAATTTCCGGAACGCGTGTCTGGCACCTCGCTGCATAACCCGGATTTCGCCGCGCTTGCCCAGGCCTATGGCGGGTGGTCCGCCCGCGTGGAATCAAACGCCGAATTCGATACCGCACTGGCCGAAGCCAAGGCCAGAAAGGGGCTGCGCCTGCTCCATCTGGTGATCGATATCGAACAACTCAGCGCGGGTGGCGCCAGCGTCTCTGGCCTGCGCGCCAAGGCAAGGGGTTAGGCATCCCCTGTCAGACGCAGGATATGCTCCCATTCCGAGGGTTTTACGGTTGAGACCGAAAGCCGGAACTTGGTCAGCAGGTCCATGTCAGCCAGGGCCGGATCGGCCTTGATTTCCTTCAGGGTAACTGCGCGCTTCAACTTGCGCACCGGCTTCAGCTTAACGGCCGACCAGCGCCCGGTATCGTCCGTCGGGTCAGGAATGTTGGATGCAGTAATTTCTGCAATACCAACAATTTCGACACCGATATTGGAGTGATAGAAGAAGGTCAGATCGCCCGGCTGCATCGCCCGCAGGTTATTACGGGCCGTGTAGTTCCGCACCCCGTCCCAGGTCCCCTCGCCCTCTGCAACAAGGTCATCCCAGCTGTAGACGTCCGCTTCCGATTTCATCAGCCAGTATGATTTGATTTTCGTCATGCCAGAACTCGCGAAAGGGTTTATGGCGCGGCCCATTGCATGAGAATCTCGAAAGCGTCCACTCCATGTCCCTGACTTCCCTCCCCGTCCTCTCGCTCAACATGCCCAAGGCCGAATTTGCCCAGGCGATCGGTGAGAGCTTTCGGACCTTCGGCTTTGCCATGGTCAAGGACTTCGCGATTGACCGCAACCTGATCGACCGGGCCTGGAAGTTGTCGGAAGAATTCTTCGCCCTGCCCGAGGACGAGAAGCACAGCTATCACAATCCGGCGATCTCCGGCGCGCGCGGCTACACGCCGTTCGGTGTGGAAATCGCCAAGGATGCCAAGCATCACGACCTGAAGGAATTCTGGCACGTCGGCCGTGACCTGCCTGAAGGCAGCCCGTTGGCCGATGCTTCGATGCCGCCCAACGTCTGGCCTGCGCGCCCGGAAGGTTTCCAGAGCGTGTTCTCCGAGCTCTATCGTCAGTTTGACGAGACCGGCGCGACCATCCTGTCGGCGATTGCGCTTTACCTTGGCCTCGACGAGCACTGGTTCGACAAGGGCATCGATGACGGCAATTCAGTGATGCGCCTGCTGCATTACCCACCGATCCCCAATCTTGAAGGCGAAGCGATCCGCGCCGGCGCGCACGGCGATATCAACCTGATCACGCTCTTGCTGGGGGCCGAAGAAGCCGGTCTGGAGCTGCTCTACCAGGGCAAGGAATGGATCAGCGCCTCGCCACCCGAAGGCGCGATGGTGATCAACGTTGGCGATATGCTGGAACGGCTGACCAACCACTTCCTGCCATCAACGATCCACCGGGTCCGCAATCCCAATCCAGAGCGCGCCCAGTACAGCCGCTATTCGATGCCGTTCTTCCTGCACCTGCGCAGCGATTTCCCGATCGAAACCCTGCCGCAATGCATCACTCCGGAGAATCCGGACCGCTATCCGCAGTCGATCACGGCAGATGAATTCCTGCAGCAGCGCCTGCGGGAAATCGGCCTGAAAAAGTAAAATCCTGTAGCTTAAGAATAATTTCAGTTTAACGTGCGATCCCTGCAGCTCACGGTGGCTGCAAGGTGAACCATGGCGGGGGCTGTCCCAGAAACTGAAAAGCGAAAGCGTAGCGGGGTAACGCTGGGCGTGGCACTGGCCGCCATCGCTCTGCTCATGGTGACCGGCCTGCAGGTCATCCCCCCGCTGGTCGCGGGCTTGTTTGGCCACGACGAGGCACCGGATCAGCTCTTGGTCAGCGCCATGCTGCTCAACATTGCGCTGATCCTGTTCGGCTGGCGCAGATTGAGCATCCTAAGGGCTGAAGTGGTGCATTCCCGCGCCGCGGCTGCGACTGCGCGCGAACTTGCGGAAACCGATGCCCTGACCGGTTGCCTAAACCGCCGGAGCATCCATCGCGCCACGCAGGACCTGTTGCGCAAGGCGCAAGCCCGGCAGCAGGTTCTGGCTATCGCCATGCTTGATCTGGACAACTTCAAGCACGTCAATGATCTGCACAGCCACCAGGCCGGGGACGCCTTGTTGCGAACGGCGGCAGAGCGGCTGCGAAACCGCTTGCCCCCTGACTCCTTGGTGGCGCGGGTGGGCGGTGACGAATTCGTCTGCATTACGATGTTTGATCTCCAGAACGCCGAACCTGTCGAATGCCTTGCCGCAACATTGATCGAACAGGTCGGGCAAAAGATTGCCTGGAACGGCATCGAGCTGGAAGCCAGCGTCTCGGTCGGCCTATCGCGCAGCGATGATGGCGAGGCTGATGTGGAAACGATGCTCCACAAGGCCGACATCGCCATGTTCCATGCCAAGCGCCAGGGCCGCAACCAGATCGCCTGGTATAGCGTGACCATGGAAAACGAGCTCCGCTTCCGCAGCGCACTCGAATCCGGGATGCGGCGCGGCATTACTGCGGACGAGTTTGTTCCGTATTACGAAAAGCAGATCGACCTTGCCACCGGCGAACTGGTTGGCTTTGAGATGCTGGCCCGGTGGCTGTCCCCCACGCTGGGCAAGATCGGGCCGGATATCTTCATCCCGATCGCCGAAGAGATCGGCGCCATTGCCGATTTGTCGGAATCGGTGATCCGTCAGGCGCTGCGTGATGCCCAGCAATGGGACCCCGGCCTGACCCTGGCGGTCAATATCTCACCGGTTCAGCTGCGCGATCCGTGGTTTGCGCAGAAACTGTTGAAGATGCTGATCGAAACGAACTTCCCGCCACACCGGCTGGAGATCGAAATCACTGAAAGCAATCTGCACGAGAACATCGGGCTGGTCCGCACAATGATCACCAGTCTCAAGAACCAGGGAATCCGGGTGAGCCTTGATGATTTTGGCACCGGCTACAGCTCGCTCGCCCAGCTCCGCAGCCTGCCGTTTGACCGGATCAAGATTGACCGCAGCTTCATTACCAATCTGCCAGAAAGTCCTGAAAGCCGGGCTATCGTGCAGTCGATCATCGCCTTGGGACAGGGCCTTGGGATGCCCGTAAACGCCGAAGGTGTGGAAACCGAAGCCGTTCTTGCCGCACTGGCCCATTTCCAGGGGCTCAAGGCGCAAGGCTATCTCTATGGCCACCCGGAACCCGCCGATGCCACGCTTGACGCCTTGCGGCAGTTGCATCTGACCCTTGATCCGGTTGCCGGTGAAACGCCGCCGCTCAACACCGGCAAGCAATTCCGCGCAGCCTGAGGCTGGACGCGCTGCGCCGCAGCGCATAGACGAGTCGCATGCGCGTTCCGTTCACCAAGATGCATGGTCTGGGCAACGATTTCATCGTGCTCGACGCGCGGGAAATCGGCCTGCCGGCGATGACCGGCCGGCTTGCTGAGGCCTTGGCAAACCGCCAGACCGGGATCGGATGCGATCAGTTGATCCTGCTTGAGCCGTCCGAACGGGCCGATGTCCGGATGCGGATTTTCAACGCCGATGGCAGCGAGGTTGAAGCCTGCGGCAATGCTACGCGCGCGGTGGGGCTCTTGCTTGGCAAAGCCGCGACGATCGAAACCCTGGGCGGCATGCTGCGAACCGACACCATCGCGACGGGCATTGCCGTGGACATGGGCGAACCACGCTTCGATTGGGATGCCATCCCGCTTGCCTACCCGATGGATACCTTGACCATGCCAGTTGGCTGGGAGGCGCTGGAAAGCCCCGCCGCGGTCAATGTCGGCAATCCACACGTCGTCTTCTTTGTCCCCGATCTCGCAGCCATCGAGCTTAATCGACTGGGCCCGCAGATCGAACATGATCCGCTGTTTCCGGCGCGGATAAACGTGAATATCGCCACCATCGTTTCGCGTGAGCAAATCAGCCTGCGCGTATGGGAGCGCGGCGTGGGGGAAACCCGCGCTTGCGGGACCGGGGCCTGTGCCACGGCGATTGCCGCTATGCGCCGTGGCCTGGTCGATCGCGGCACGGTTACCGTCCGGCTGCCGGGTGGCACGCTGCACATCGGCTGGGGTGCCGACAACCGCATCACGATGACCGGCCCGGCAGCCGAAAGCTTCCGCGGCACCTTCGATCCGGCTTGCTTTGAGCACTAATATGCCCGCCGAGGTGATTTCGCTGGGCTGCCGGCTGAACCTTTCGGAAAGCGAGGATCTTCGGGCCATGCTGGCCGGAGAGCAAGATCTGGTCGTGATCAACAGCTGCGCCGTAACCGGCGAGGCCGTGCGGCAAACCCGCCAGGCCATCCGCCGCGCGCGCCGGCAGCGACCCGACGCACGACTGATCGTCACCGGATGCGCGGCAGAGACCGAGCGCGCATCGCTGGGCGCCATGCCCGAAGTCGATGGCCTGATCGCCAACCAGACAAAACTTGATCCCCGCGCCTGGAACATTGCCCCCAAGCCGCTGGCAACCCGCCCCACCCACACCCGCGCCTTCATCGCCGTGCAGAACGGATGCGATCACGCCTGCACCTTCTGCATCATCCCGCAGGGCCGCGGGCAAAGCCGGTCCTTGGCCGTGCCCGAAGTCCTTCAGGAAATCGGCCGCCACATGAGCGGCAACCCCGGGGAGATCGTTCTGACCGGGGTGGACCTGACCTCGTGGGGGCAGAACCTGCCTGGAAATCCTGGGCTCGGCCAACTGGTTCAAGCGATCCTTGACGCGTACCCCGCCTTGCTCAGGCTCAGGCTCTCCTCGCTGGACGGGATCGAGATCGACCCGCAACTCTTCGATCTGATTAGTCGCGAACCGCGGATCATGCCGCACATCCACCTCTCGTTGCAGCATGGCGACGATCTCATTCTCAAACGGATGAAGCGGCGTCATCTGCGGCAGGATGCTGTGCAACTGGTCGCAGCACTCAAGGCTGCACGGCCGGAGATTGCGATCGGCGCCGATCTGATTGCGGGCTTCCCGACCGAGGATGAAGCCGCCCATGCCGCGAACCTGTCGATCGTGCGCGAGCTTGGCATCGTCCACGGCCATGTCTTTCCCTATTCGGCCCGCACCGGCACCCCGGCAGCGCGGATGCCGCAGCTCTCCGCCCCCATCATCAAGGCCCGCGCCGCCGAATTGCGCGCCGCCGTGGCGCAGGAACGGGCCGGCTGGCTTGCGGAGCAACTGGGCAAGCCGCAACAGGTGCTTGCCGAACGCGACGGGACAGGCCATGCGCCAAACTTCGCGCGGGTGCTGTTGCCACCCGGAACACAGGCTGGAACTATCGTGACTGTAACCCCCACCCGGATCGTTGAAGGACTGCTGGCATGAGCGAAGGCTCCAGCTGGACCGAGCGCGTCTTTGGCGGCCTGCGCAAGACATCGGAGCGCCTGGGCGAAAACCT
Organism: uncultured Novosphingobium sp.; assembly: GCA_963923805.1. Lineage (GTDB taxonomy): Bacteria > Pseudomonadota > Alphaproteobacteria > Sphingomonadales > Sphingomonadaceae > Novosphingobium. The sequence continues at coordinate 6,691 of CAWUNP010000071.1, forward strand.
TTCCGGCATCGTCAGCAAGACCCGGCTCGACGAGGCACAGCTGGACGAGCTTGAGGATGCGCTGATCCTTTCGGATCTCGGCCCGCGGGCCGCTGCCCGCATCCGCGATCGTCTGGCCGAGGAGCGGTTCGAACGCGGTGCCGACGAGCGGTCCATCAAGGAGGCAGTGGCCGAAGAAATCGCCAAGATCCTGCGCCCGGTGGCCAAGCCGATCGATATCGTGGCCTTCCCGCGCCCGCAGGTGATCCTGGTGATCGGCGTCAATGGCTCTGGCAAGACCACCACCATCGCCAAGCTGGCGCACTATTTCCAGGCTGTCTCTTATACACATCTCCG
>CAWUNP010000072.1:0-7017 GCA_963923805.1 uncultured Novosphingobium sp.
GCGGAACATGACAAGCGGCGCAGCCCGCCCCGCCGTTCTGGCGCGGTGCCATGAACAACTGGTGGCCGCGTTCCTCAAGCGCGGAGAAGCCTGGCAGCGGGCTGTCCAGGCCGCGGTTGGGAGCGGCAGCGGAAAAGACCTGCGCATAGGCCGTGTCCCAGCGGCTGGCGGCGGAAATCATGGCCCGCTCAAAGCTGGCCAGGCTGCGCTGGATGCGGTCTTCGGTCACCGTCGGATCGCCGAAGGCCATCGTGAACAGTTCCTGATAATAGGTGATCGCCTGCAGCCGCGCCACCAGGGCAGTTATCCCGCCGTTGGCCGCATCGAACCCCATTTCAACCGGATTGGTGATCGGGTGGCTGGCCTGCAATTCAACCGTGGCGGCCCGGCGATCCCAGAACATCGTGCCGGGGCGCCAGTAGCGGATATTGCCAAGGCGCATGGCATGGGCGCTGGTGAAGGCCGAACCGGTGAAGCCCAGGCTGAAGCGGCTGGGATCATCAAAGCCCGCGGCCTGCTGGTGGCACGATGCGCAGGCGACGGTCCGGTTGAAGCTCAACTGGCGGTCATAAAACAGCACCCGCCCCAGGGTGGCCAGACGATCGTTGACGGGGTTGGCAGCGGGTTCATTGTCGAGTTGCGCCACCTGCCCGTCATAATAGGGCGGCAGCGCTGGCGTGGCATAGTTGGCCAGATTTGCCGGATCGATGGTCGTAGCGGCCCGCAGCGCGGCAAAGGGCGTGGCCACGGCGGTCGGGGTTGCCGTCGGGCTGACCGGACCAAGGCTGCCGGGCGGGACCTGGCTGGCCGATCCGTCGCCGCTGCCGCAGCTGGTCAGGCCCAGTGTCACAAGCATCGCAGCAGCTATCAGCTGCGCACGCGCAAACCGCGCAAATGGACCCTGCATGGAACACCCCCCAAGCCGTTCGGGCTGCTCGCTGTCAGCCTGATCGGAGCAGGGTGCCACTGGACGAGGACCATGCGCAAGACCCAAGTGAAATCATACGCACGGCCACACCTATGTCCATCAGGCTGTGGCCGATCCGGTGCTGCGGCCGCAGGTTGAAGCCCTGCTGCGCGACGAAGTCGCGCCAACCATTACGGCCGGGGCAGGGCAGGACTTGTCAGCCTATGCCGCCGCGCTGCTGGAACGCTTTGCCAATCCGGCGCTCAATCACCGGCTGATCCAGATCGCGATGGATGGCAGCCAGAAGCTACCACAGCGCTGGTTGGATACGCTGGCTGCCAATCAGGCCAGGGGGCAGGGCTGCCCGGCGATCCGGCGCGGGATCGCTGCCTGGATCCGCCACCTGCGCGGGGCCAACGGGCCGGTGGATGATCCCCTGGCCGAAGCACTGGGCCAGGCGGCAAAGGCGGCCGATCCGGTCTCGGCCTTGTTCGGCGCGGACGGCCTGTTGCGCCATGGCTGGCAGCCTGCGGACGATGACCGGGCCGCGATCATCGCCGGGCTTGCCTGACCGCCGACAGGCCCAACCATGCGGCGAGCCGGGCCGAGCGGCGAATGACCAGTGATTCGATCAGCCACATCGCCAACAGCGAGGCGGCCAGCAGCGGCAGGAAGGCCGCCAGCGCCAGGACCAATGCCGCAACGCCTTTCAGCCTTGCCGGAGCCGCTGCAATCGGCGGCGCGCCGAGCTGGCCATCGGGCTTGCGCCGCCGCCACATGACGAAGCCGGTGATGGATAGGGTCACAAGCATCAGGGCGGTCACCACGCCGATCAGTTGATTAACCCAGCCGAACAGCTGACCTTCATGCCAAGCGACGCCGTAGCCGACCACCCGATCGATGACGTGTTTATCGGCAAAAGTCTCGCGGGAGGTCTGCTTGCCGGTCATCGGGTCGTAAGTGAGCGTCACCCGGAGCGGCCGGTTCTGGGTGTCAGATTGCACCGACCAATCGGTCGTACCTTTTTTGCCAAAACGCTGCGCCCCCCCCGGCGGTGTAACACTGACCGGAAACGGCAAGTGCTGGCTCTTCGCCTCGGCCACGATCTGGCTGAGCGAAACGGGGGTCATCGCCATGGTCATCACGGACCCATCCGGCATGATGTGTGCCATTGCAGGCATGGCCGGACTGTTTGCCGCCATCGCGCCGTGGTCGTGCTCAGCGTGTTCAGTGTCACCGGCAGGTTGGCCGCCGATGGTCCAGTCCTGCTGGCCCTTGACCCAGCCCAGTTCGGTGCGGACCGCCTTGAAGGCACTGCCCCATACGTAGGCCCAGGGCAGCCCGGTCAGCAAAAGCACCATGGCCAGGCCCGAGACCCAGAAGCCCGTTACCGCATGGAGATCGCGCCAAACCACCTTCTTGCCACCCGAAAGGCGCGGCCAGACCACACCAGCCAGGCCGCGCCCGCGCGGCCACCACAGGTAGAGCCCGGTCAGGATCATGACGATCGCCCAACTGGCCGCGAGCTCCACTATCCAGCTGCCGCGCTTGCCCAGCAAAAGTTGCCCATGAATGTCATGAGCCACCTGCATGATCCGCCGCTCGGGGTCGAGCACGCCGACCACCTTGCCCTGCGGCGAAACAAAGACGTCGCGCATTTCAGGCCGCGCTGCGCCTTCGCTGGCAAGTGCCACATGGATCAAGACGGCATCGCTCTCGCTCTGCGGCAAGCGATAGGAATGCAACCGCGATCCGGGAAAGGCCGCCAGCGCAGCCTTGACCTGATCATCGGGCGACGCTGCCTGTTCTGTCGGCAGGTTGCGCCAGGCACGCTCTTCCCAGCGTTCGACTTGCGGCTTGAACAGATAGGCGGCGCCGGTCAGGGACAGGATCAGCACCATGGGCACGACGAACAGTCCAGCATAAAAATGCCAGCGCCAGATCGTCCGATAGAGTGAGGCTCTGCTGGTCTGCTCGTTCATGACTTTACCACTTCGCTTTCAGATCAAGAACGAACGTCCGCTGCGGTAGCGGATGCGATACATAGGCCTGATCGTTGAACAGGTTATCGATCCCGGCGCCCAGTTCGAGCTGCTTGCTGAGCTGCCAAGTCAGACGGGTGTCGACGGTGAAATATTCGGTCTGGAAACCATAGGCATCCCCACGGACCTGACCGAACAGGTCAGAATTGGGACGCGAAGCATAGCGCCAGCCGAGTGACACCTTGACCGGCCTAGACACCTGATACCGAATGTTGCCGTTGGTCCGCCATTCCGGGATGCGGGGGAACTGCACCCCTTCGGCGGCTGGATTAGCAGCGTTCTTAACCGTCCTGGCATCGATCCAGGCCAGGTTGGCATCAACATCAAGGCCCGCAATCAGGATGTCCTTGGCTTCAACCATCAGCTCGGCCCCGTATTGCCGGACCTGATCGACATTCTTGTAGCTGGTGATGACCGTGCCGAACTGGTTGAGGCCGCTGAAGCTGAAGATGGCATCCTTGATGTTCTGGTAGAACAGGCTGAGCGTCGTCTGAACCTTCCCGGCCCGGTACCGCAGGATAAGGTTTGCATCCTCCGAACGTTCAGCTTTCAGATTGGGGTCGAAGCTTTGCGGATCGATGGCCTGCGATATGTCATCAAACCGCCCCTGGTAGAGTTCGCCAACCGTTGGAAAGCGCTTGGCCGTTCCAAGGCTGAGCTGGACGGCCAGTGCATCGCTTAGTTCGCCTTGCAGGCTCAGCTTGGGACTGAAGCTGTTATCCGTTCGCGTGGGATAGGCATCGTCCTTGCGGGTACCCGAATAGACCTTGGCAATCCCGCCGTCATAAGCGCGCCAGCCGTCATACCGCAGGCCTCCGGTCAGCACCCAGTTCTTGCCAAGGTCAATCGCGTCTTCAAACCACAGCCCCCAGAGGCTGGTCTTGCCATAGGTTGAGGTCGAATAGGTCGGGGCGGTTGCAGCGTCCCAGTTTGCCGTCGCGAAGCTATCTGTCGCGGTTTCATAGATGTTGGCGTTCGCACCCAGGGCGATCTTGTGCGAGCCCAATGCGCGCTCGAGTGTGAGGTCCCCGGTGTACCAGCCGGGTGCGTTGACGAGCGACTGCGTGCCCTGTCCCAGCGCAACGCCTGTGGCATAGTCCTTCGACGTGCGCGTATCCCATTTGGGGATCCAGTACCGCGACAGGTTGAGCGAAACATCCCAGCCGGCAGCGGGGCCCGCGAGCTTGAGACCGGCCAGATATTCGGTTCGGCGGGTCTTCGACATGGTGAGACCCGTCGCGTTCCAAACCCTGCCGCCGAAGCTGACCTTGCCCTGATAGACTGGCGCACCCGTGGTGGCATTCACCAGCCAACTGCGCGGGTCAGTCAGGTCCTGCCTGGTTAGCCAGACCATGCCGAGTGCGTCGATTTGCCAGCCACCCGCAGTTGCATAGCCAATGCGCAGCCGGGCCTGATCTTGCGTCACATCAACGGGTGAGGCCGCGCCAAACACCGGCGTAGCCAGACGTGGGTCTTCATAGGCTCCGGTGACGGCGGTGCCGGTACCGGTTGTCGCGGTCAGCAGGTTATAGGTCATCGACTGGCCGGTGTTCGCAAAATGGCGGCCCGAAACGCGCAGCGACCACGGACCATCTTGCTGCTTCCAGTTGACGCCGCCTTCCAGGCTGTAGCCTTTGAAGGATTCGTCAAAGCCATATTCCTTGAACGGCATGATCATGGTCTGGGCCGTGGCATAGGCCCCAGTTTCTCTGGGCTCCTGCGTGGTTACCGAGATCACGCCGCCCATCGAATTACCGCCGTACCGGGCCGAATAGGGGCCATACACGATGTCAAACTGGCGCACTTCGGCCGGGCCGACGACGTTCCACTTGGGCGGAAAATCCCAGCGATTGCCCAGGAAGTTGGATACGACAAAACCGTCGACCATCACGATCGTGCGCGCGCTCTGGATCGTGTTGGCGCCGCGCAGCGCGACAACCGCGTTGTCATCACCGGCAAAGCGCTTCCGAACAAAAAAGTTGGGCGCGTACTTCATCAGATCTTCGACATTGAGCGCGTTGACGGCCTCGAATTCCTCCTGCCCCAGCGAAACGGAAAGTCCGCGCGGAACAACGGTTATCGGGGCGTCCTGCTGGCCAACGACCAGGATGTCAGTGGTATCGGTGCCGTCTTCGGCGAAAGCAGGCGCGGCGAGGCTCAGCGCGGTGCCGAGCGCAATCAGGGACGTTTTCATTTGGGCAACTCCATCGTGCGCCTCGGCACTGCATGGCGGCCGTGGCGATCTGTCAGGTACCCCGCACCAAGCGCGAGGCCGTTAGTCTGTCAGATCAGTGATGGCGGCCCGCGCAGGGGCGGCCGCAGCCACGAGATTGCGGCGCGGTGCGGCGCAACCTGCGCTGCGAAGCCCAGCGCAAGAATGAAGGCCAGCGCCGCGGCAAGCAGTAAGATGTCGGCCCCGCCCAGCGAACCGGAACTGAGCGCGGTAAAGGCACAGGTGCCGGAATCCTTGGCGCTTTCGCCCGATGCCTTGCCCGGATCTTGCTTGATCGGGATCGTCATCTGCTTGGTAATCACGCCGCCCGTGCTTTCCGCACAGATCGAAACGGTCAGCATCTTGAAAGTGCCGCCGACCATGTAACCCGCCGGAACCAGCGCCTTCACCAGCAGCGTCACGGCCAGCAGGCAGAGCGCCAGCTTGCGGTGCGATCGGATCAGGGGACGAAGCGGGTTCATCGGGTTTCGCAATCAGCGCATCGCGCCAATGAGGAAAATGGAGCGGGTGAAGGGAATCGAACCCTCGTATTCAGCTTGGGAAGCTGCTGCTCTACCATTGAGCTACACCCGCTAGGGCGAGGCGGGCCTTGCCACGGCGACCGGTGTCGGTCAACTGGACTCAAACCGGATTGAGGGGTGGGGATATGGCCGAACAGGTTATCACGATCGAAAATCGCGGCGCGGTGGAGGTGGTCAGCCTCAACCGGCCGGACAAGCTCAACACCATGAACGAGCCGCTGATCCAGGCGCTGCTCGATTACTTTACCGGGCTGGTCCACCGTACCGCTGTCCGCGTCGTGATCCTGCGTGCGGAAGGCCGGGCGTTCTGCGCCGGGCTGGACCTTGGTGGTTGGACGCCTGATCCTGAAGCCGGGCCGATCCACCAGTCGTGGCGGACCCAACGGATGATCGCGGCGGTGATGCAGGCGATGCGCAAGTGCCCGCAGCCGATCATCGCCTGCGCGCAGGGCCCGGCCTGCGGCGGTGGCTTCTCGCTGCTGCTCTCGTCAGACGTGCGCTATGCCGCGCCGGACTTGCGGATGAACGCTGCCTATATCAAGATTGGCCTGGGCGGGTGTGACATGGGCGCAAGCTATTTCCTGCCGCGGCTGGTTGGCAGCTCGGTGGCCAGCGAATACCTGCTCACCGGCAAGTTCATGAGCGCGGAAAAGGCCGTTGCCTGCGGGTTGTTCAGCGAGATCGTTCCGGCAGAGCAACTGCTCGACAAGGCGCTGGCGCTCGCCAACGAAATGCTGTTGACCAGCCCGATGGGCCTGCGGCTGACCAAGGACGCGCTCAACCTCAACATCGATGCTGCCAGCATGGAACACGCTTTCGCGCTGGAAGACCGCCAGCAGGTCATGCTGGGCCAGGCGGGCGACTTCGCCGAAGCGAAGCAGGCCTTCTTCGAAAAGCGCCCGCCGAACTGGAGCGATCGTTAGGATCCTATCGGGTTGGCACCACCGGCCCGCTCCCCCGGCCCAGCCACCCATAGGGTACCATGACCGGGTGGTTGGGCCGGTGGTGTAAAGCGAAGCGCAATGATCAAGTTGCTTGCGACCGCCCACGATCCATTACGGCCAGCCGCCGCGCCTCAACCTCATCCCCGCTGACCTGCGCGTTGCGGGCGGATGAGGTGCTGTGCTCCAGCGCCATTGCCTCGCCAAAGGGCAGGGCATAGCCATCGTCGATCAGCTTTTTGTAGGCCTGGATCATCGCCGGATCGGCGCTGGCGATATCCTGGGCGAGCTGCTTGGCGGCGGGCAGCAGGTCTTCGGCAGCCACTACACGGTTGACCAAGCCCCAGGCGCAGGCGGATTGCGCATCAAGGAA
>CAWUNP010000073.1:0-6943 GCA_963923805.1 uncultured Novosphingobium sp.
GGGGCAGCGCGACAAAAGCGAAAGCGAGTGCAACGACATGAAACTCAACGAAATCTCTGACAACAAGGGCGCCCGTAAGGGTCGCATGCGCGTCGGCCGTGGTATCGGTTCGGGCAAGGGCAAGACTGCTGGCCGCGGCCAGAAGGGTGCCAAGGCTCGTTCGGGCGTCTCGGTGAACGGCTTCGAAGGCGGCCAGATGCCGCTGCACATGCGGATCCCGAAGCGCGGCTTCAACAACATCTTCGCCAAGGACTATGCCGAAGTGAACCTGGGCCTGATCCAGAAGTTCATCGACGCCGGCAAGCTCGACGCCAAGGCCGTGATCGATCACGCCGCGCTGAAGGCTGCTGGTCTGGCTCGTGGCGGCAAGGATGGCGTGCGACTGCTCGCCAAGGGCGAACTGAAGGCCAAGGCCAAGTTCGTCGTCGCCGGTGCCAGCAAAGGCGCCGTTGCTGCGGTTGAAAAGGCCGGCGGTTCGGTCGAAGTGACCGCTGCCAAGGCTGCTGCGGCGGAATAAATCCCCATTTGTGCGGGGCGGGGGTTATTGCATCCCGCCCCGCGCACTATATGGACATGATCCAATAGAGGGGGATGGCTGGCCGGGAGGCTGGCCTCCAAGCAAGGCTTGACCGATCCATGGCTTCACGTGCCGATAACGTTGCGAGCAATCTCAATCTCGCGAATTTCTCCAAGGCGACCGAGCTCAAGAACCGTATCTGGTTCACGCTGGGGGCGCTGATTGTCTTCCGCTTCCTGAGCTTCGTGCCGCTCCCCGGGGTCAACCCGCTGGTGCTTGAGCAGCTTTATGCCCAGACGCGCGGGGGCATCCTCGACATCTTCAACACTTTCTCGGGCGGCAGCCTTGAGCGCATGAGCCTCATTGCGCTGGGGATCATGCCCTACATCACGGCCTCGATCGTGGTGCAGCTGGCCGCTTCGCTCCATCCCTCGCTGATGGCGCTGAAGAAGGAAGGCGAAAGCGGCCGCAAGAAGATGAACCAGTACACCCGTTACGGCGCCGTGCTGCTGACGGCGGTGCAGGGCTGGTTCATCGCCTCCGGCCTTGAGGCCTATGGCGCCTCGAGCGGGCTGCAGGCCGTGATCAATCCGGGCCTGATGTTCAAGGTGGTCGCGGTGATCAGTCTGATCGGCGGCACCATGTTCCTGCTGTGGCTGGGTGAGCAGATCACGAGCCGCGGGATCGGCAACGGCACCTCGCTGATCATCATGGCCGGGATCGTGGCACAGATGCCCAAGTTCGTTTCGAACCTGTTCGAAGGCGGCCGTTCGGGCTCGATCAGCGGCTTTACCATCGCCCTGGCGGTGGGGGTGCTGGTGACCCTGGTCCTGTTCATCTGCTTCATGGAACGCGCCACGCGCCGCCTGCTGGTGCAGTATCCCAAGCGGGCCAGCCAGAATGGCATGATGCAGGCCGATCGCAGCCATCTGCCGCTCAAGATCAACACCGCGGGCGTGATCCCGCCGATCTTTGCCAGTTCGCTGCTGCTGCTGCCGCTGACCATCAGCCAGTTCGCCGGCAATTCGATCGCGCCCGACACCAAGCTGGGCAGCGCCATCGTGACGTTGAACCAGTATCTGGCGCACGGGCAGCCGCTCTACATGACGCTTTATGCGCTGGGCATCGTGTTCTTCTCGTTCTTCTACACCGCCGTGGTGTTCAACCCGGAAGAAACGGCTGACAACCTGAAGCGCAATGGCGGGTTCATCCCCGGCATCCGTCCGGGCAAGAACACCGCGACCTATCTGGACTATGTCCTGACCCGCATCACCGTGATCGGTGCGCTCTACATCACGCTGGTCTGCGTGATCCCCGAATGGTGGATCGCCTCGACCGGGCTCAACATGATGTTCCTGGGCGGCACCAGCCTGCTGATCGTGGTCAACGTGACGGTCGATACGATCACCCAGATCCAGTCGCACCTGCTGGCGCACCAGTACGGCGATCTTATCAAGAAGGCGAAGCTGAAGGGCCGCATTCGCTGATCGGCACTTTTGGGGGTACCTGACGTGAACATCATCCTTCTGGGCCCCCCTGGTGCGGGCAAGGGTACGCAAGCACAACGTCTGGTCGAACGGCACGGCATGCGCCAGCTCTCGACCGGCGACATGCTGCGCGCCGCGGTCAAGGCGGCCACCCCGGTCGGCCTGCAGGCCAAGGCCGTGATGGAGCGCGGGGAACTCGTCTCGGACGAAATCGTCTCGGCGCTGATCGGGGAAGAGCTGGACGCGATGGGCCCCGGCACCGGCGCGATCTTTGATGGCTACCCGCGGACCGAAGCCCAGGCGCATTCGCTTGATGCGATCCTGGCCCAGCGCGGCCGCACGCTGGATCACGTGATCGAGCTGGCCGTCGATGAGGATGCCCTGGTGGAACGGATCACTGGCCGTTTCACCTGCGCCAATTGCGGCAAGGGTTATCACGATACGTTCGAACGCCCCAAGGTTGATGGCGTCTGCGACAAGTGCGGTTCGACCGAGTTCAAGCGCCGTCCCGATGATAACGAGGAAACCGTGCGCACCCGCATGGCCGAATATCGCGCCAAGACCGCACCGATCCTGCCGATCTATGAGGCCCGCGGCATTGTGAGCCGGGTCGATGGCATGGCGGACATGGATCAGGTGACGGCAGCGATCGAGCAGGTGATCGCCGGTTAATCCGCGCCTTGGCGCAGTCGGTCGCGGAACCGGGCGTCAAAACGTCCGGAAACGGCGGCGTTGACACTCACAGCGAATCGCCCTAAGCGCAGCCTCCATTCGGTAGGATCGGATAAGTCCGGAGGGCGAGGGCCATAGTGCGCGCCAACCGGGCTTTTTGCCGTTCTGGCGAATGAGCGTTGAGATAGAAGGCCGTGGCAAATCTGCTGCCTTCTGTGGAGCATGGAGAAGTAAGTGGCTCGTATTGCCGGGGTCAATATCCCCACCAACAAGCGCGTTCTTATCGCGCTCACCTACATTCACGGTATCGGCCCGTTCAAGGCCCGCCAGATCGTCGACAAGCTGGGTATCGACCATACCCGTCGCGTTTCGGATCTTTCCGACCAGGAAGTCCTGCACATCCGCGAAACGATCGACGCCGAGCACACGGTTGAGGGTGACCTCCGCCGCGAAACCGCGATGAACATCAAGCGCCTGATGGACCTGGCCTGCTATCGCGGCCTGCGTCACCGTAAGGGGCTGCCGGTTCGCGGTCAGCGCACGCACACCAATGCCCGTACCCGCAAGGGTAAGGCGAAGCCCATCGCCGGCAAGAAGAAGTAAGCAGCAGGCCACCTGGCCCGCAGCTTTCCCTTCCCGATATTCGAGTAGGACAACCAAATGGCACGCGAACCCCAGCGCATTAAGCGCCGCGAGCGGAAGAACATCACCAGCGGCATCGCGCATGTGAATGCCAGCTTCAACAACACCATGATCACCATCACCGACGCCCAGGGCAATGCGATTTCCTGGTCCAGCGCCGGCATGATGGGCTTCAAGGGTAGCCGCAAGTCGACCCCGTATGCCGCGCAGGTGGCTGCTGACGACGCCGGCAAGAAGGCCGCCGAACACGGCGTCCGCACCCTGGAAGTCGAAGTGAAGGGTCCCGGTTCGGGCCGTGAAAGCGCACTGCGCGCGCTCCAGGCCGTCGGTTTCACGATCACTTCGATCCGCGACGTTACGCCGATCCCGCACAACGGGGTCCGGCCTTCGAAGCGCCGCCGCGTCTGATCGAGCTATTGCGGTGGTGGGGCCCCATCACCGCTGTTCAGGATCGGTCGCGGTGCTGAAAAGCGCAGCGACCGTCCTCGCCAAAACAAGACCCTAGGGGAAGTACATGACTGTCAACATCAAGAACTGGCAGGAACTCAAGAAGCCCAACGCCCTCGAGGTGAAGCCGGGCAACGACCCCAAGCGCCGTGCCACTTTCGTCGCCGAACCGCTCGAGCGCGGTTTCGGCCTGACGCTCGGCAATGCGCTGCGCCGCGTTCTGCTGTCTTCGCTGCAGGGTGCGGCCATCACGTCGATCAAGATCGAGAACGTGCTGCACGAATTCTCGTCGCTGGCCGGCGTGCGTGAAGACGTTACCGACATCGTGCTGAACGTGAAGCAGATCGCGCTCAAGATGCAGGGCGAAGGCCCGAAGCGTCTGCAGCTGTCGGCCACCGGCCCGGCTGAAGTCAAGGCTGGCGACATCGCCGTCTCGGGCGACATCGAGGTCATGAACAAGGACCTCGTGATCTGTCACCTCGATGAAGGTGCGACGCTGAACATGGAACTGACCGCCGACACCGGCAAGGGCTATGTCCCGGCCGTGTCGAACCGTCCGGTCGATGCGCCGATCGGGCTGATCCCGGTCGATTCGCTCTACTCGCCGGTCCGTCAGGTTTCGTACAAGGTCGACAATGCCCGCATCGGGCAGGAACTGGACTACGACAAGCTGAACCTGACCGTCGAAACCGACGGCACGGTGACCCCGGAAGACGCCGTGGCCTATGCCGCGCGCATCCTTCAGGACCAGCTCTCGCTGTTCGTCCACTTCGAAGACGCAGTGCCGATGGGCGCCTCGCCGATGATCGGCATGGCGGCTGCTCCGGCCGAGGAAAGCGATACCAACCAGCTCAACCGTTACCTCCTCAAGAAGGTTGACGAGCTTGAACTGTCGGTCCGTTCGGCCAACTGCCTCAAGAACGACAACATCATCTACATCGGTGACCTGGTCCAGAAGACCGAGGCCGAGATGCTCCGCACGCCGAACTTCGGCCGCAAGTCGCTTAACGAGATCAAGGAAGTCCTGAGCTCGATGGGCCTGCGCCTCGGCATGGACATCCCGGGCTGGCCGCCGGAAAACATCGAAGAAATGGCCAAGAAGCTCGAACAAGAGCTGCTGGGCTAAATATACGGCGCCCCCGCGCAGGCGGGGGCCTCAGGCCTCGGGCGCAGTTCTTGCGGCCCGAGGTCCCCGCCTTCGCGGGGAAGCAGGGAACGGTCGCCACCTTAGTGTGACCAGCTACGGGCTACCTGACACGGGCCCATAACGAACGAAGGAAAGACCCATGCGTCACAAGCTTGGCGGGCGTAAGCTCAACCGCACTTCCAGCCACCGCAAGGCGCTGCTGCGCAACATGTCGGCGGCGCTGATCAAGCACGAACAGATCACCACCACGCTGCCCAAGGCCCGCGAACTGCGTCCTTATCTGGAAAAGCTGATCACGCTCGCCAAGCACGGTGGCCTTTCGAACCGCCGTCTGGCCCACGCCCGTCTGCTTGACGATGCGCAGGAAAAGAAGCTGTTTGAAGTTCTGGCCGCGCGTTACGCCGATCGTCAGGGTGGCTACACCCGCGTGATCAAGGCCGGCATCCGCGCTTCGGACGCTGCGCCGATGGCCGTGATCGAACTGGTTGATCGTGACACCTCGGCCAAGGGCCAGGACTCTGGTCCGGTCATCATGGCTGACGACGGCGAATAAGCCCTAAACTGAGACCTTTGGTCCAGTTGAAAAGGCGGGGGTGACTGCTAGGGTCCCCCCCGCCTTTTGCTTTTCGGAGTAGTGCATGTCGCGTCGCATCCCGCTGACCCTGGCCGCAGCTATGGCTTTCTCGATCGCTTCCCCCGCCGTTGCCGAAAAAATGACCCTGACCTATCCCGAAACGAGCCGCCTGGACCTGGTTGAAACCCAGTTTGGGGAGGCGGTGGCCGATCCCTATCGCTGGCTGGAAAACGATGTCCGCACCGACAAGGCCGTGGCCGATTGGGTGGCCAGGCAGAATGTGCTGACCCAGGGCTATCTGGCCCAGCTTCCCCAACGCGCGTGGTTTGCGCAGCGCATCAAGGCGCTGATGGATTACGAGCGTTTCGGCCTGCCGCACAAGGCGGGGGCGAACTACTTTTACATGCGCAATTCAGGGCTGCAGAACCAGTCGCAGTTGTTTGTCCGCAAGGGGCTGAATGGCGCGCCGCGGCTGCTGATCGATCCCAATGGCTGGGCCAAGGACGGGGCGACCGCGCTGGATGCCTGGGTGCCGTCAAAGAACGGTAAGCTGCTGGCCTATTCGATCCAGGACGGTGGATCGGACTGGCGCACGATCAAGGTGCTGGATGTAACCACCGGCAAGGATCTGGGCGACGGGATCAAGTGGGCCAAGTTTACCAATATCGCCTGGATCGGCAGCGAAGGCTTCCTCTATTCGCGCTTCCCCGAGCCGCAGGCCGGCGCGGAATTCCAGTCGCTCAACAAGAACCAGGCGATCTATTTCCACCGGATCGGCACGCCGCAATCGCAGGACGAGCTGGTCTATGCCACGCCGAACGAGCCGGAACTGGGGCATTCGGCCGAAGTCACCCACGATGGGAAGTGGGCGGTGATCACCACTTCGAAAGGCACCGACAGCCGCTATGCCATCCACATCATGCCGCTGGGCAAGAGCCGGAAATGGCAGGCGCAGACCCTGATCGCCGGGCTGGATAATGCCTGGAACCTGATCGACGGGATCGGGGACGCGCTTTACTTCGTGACCAACAAGGACGCACCGCGGATGAAGGTGGTGCGGTTCGACCTGAAGAAGCAGGCGCTCTACCGGATCCCGTGCGAAGGCTCGACCAAGGCCGATGACGTTTGCCTGGAACCGCGTGCCGACTATGTCGATATCATTGCCGAGCGGCCGGAGACCTTGGACCGGGCGCAAATCGTTGGCGACCGTCTGGTGCTGTCCTACCTCAAGGATGCCAAGTCGATTGCCGAGGTGCGCTCGCTTGATGGCAGGCCGGTGCAGCAGATTGCGCTGAATGCGATCGGCACGGCTTCGGGCTTTACCGGTGTGCCGGGTGAGCCGGAGACGTTCTATGCCTTCTCCAGCTTCAACCAGCCGAGCGGGATCTATCGCTTCGATACGCGCACCGGGAAGAGCGAACCCTTCGCCCTGCCAAAGCTGACCTTCAACCCGGATG
>CAWUNP010000074.1:0-6925 GCA_963923805.1 uncultured Novosphingobium sp.
ATCGTCGGCGCCGGCAATGAAGTGGCCGTGATCGATCCCGGTCCGGCCGACGATGTAGGTCTGGGTGCCGGTGAAGGTGTAGGGCGAGGCATTGGGCGCGAGCACGCGCCGGACCAGCGGCTCGCAAAGTTCCGAAAGGCCGGTCGGCCAGGGCTTGGCGGGAATATCCATCAGGACGGGATATGGGCATTCGCCCCGCAGGTGTCCCCCCTTGGTCCCCCCCCCCCCCCGGGGGGGGGGGGGGGGGGGGGCATGTTAAGCCTGCAGAAGGGCAGTAATAACAGACCCTCCCCCTAACCCCTCCCGCAGGCGGGAGGGGAGTTTTTGTGAGAGAGCATGACAGACCTTATCCTCGTCCTCGACGCCGGCACCACCTCCACCCGGGCCATGCTGTTCACGCCTGATGGCGCGCTGAAGGGCGTGGCGCAGCAGGAGCTGACGCAGCATTACCCGCAGCCGGGCTGGGTTGAGCACGATGCGGCCGAGATCTGGGACAAGACGCTGGCCTGCGCGCAGCAGGTGGTCGCGGCCGCTGGCGGTGCGGGCCAGGTGGCGGCGATCGGCATTACCAACCAGCGCGAAACCGTGGTCGCGTGGGACAAGGCCACCGGCCAGCCGCTGCACCACGCGCTGGTCTGGCAGGATCGCCGCACCGCCGATTTCTGCGCGGGCCTGCGTGATAATGGGCAGGAGCCGGTGGTCCAGGCGGCAACCGGCCTGCTGCTCGATCCCTATTTCTCAGGCACCAAGATGCGGTGGCTGGTTGATAACGTCCCCGCCGTGGCTGAAGCCGCTGCGGCCGGCCGGCTGGCGCTGGGCACGGTCGAAGCCTGGCTGACGTGGAAACTTTCCGGCGGCGCGCACGTTACCGATGCCAGCAATGCCAGCCGCACGCTGCTGCTGCCGCTGGCCGGGGCGAGCTGGGATGCCGGGCTGTGCGACCTGTTCGGCGTGCCGCAGGCTGCCCTGCCCGAAGTGGTCGACAATGCCGGGCGTTTCGCTGTCACCACGCCAGACCTGTTCGGTGCGGCCATTCCGATCGCCGGGCTGGTCGGCGACCAGCAGAGCGCCACGATCGGCCAGGGCTGCCTTCATCCGGGCGAGACCAAGGCGACCTATGGCACGGGCGCCTTCGTCCTTGCCAATATGGGCCGCGAAGTGCCGCGTTCGGGCCACCGACTGCTGGGCACCGTGCTGTGCCAGCTCGGCGCGGAGCGGACTTATGCGCTGGAAGGCTCGGTCTTTGTGGCCGGCAGCCTGGTCAAGTGGCTGCGCGATAGCCTGGGGGTCATCGCCTCGGCAGCCGAGACGGCTGACCTTGCCCGATCGGTGCCCGACAGCGGCGGGGTAACGATCGTGCCGGCGCTGTCCGGCCTGGGTGCGCCGCACTGGCGGCCCGAGGCGCGCGGGGTGATCACGGGGATGAGCTTTTCCACCACCCGCGCCCACCTTGCCCGCGCCGCGCTGGAAGCCATGGCGATGCAGACGGCGGACCTCGCCGCCGCCTTTTCCGCCGATGGTGCGGGCTGGACCGCGCTGCGGATCGACGGCGGGATGAGCGCCAACGACTGGATGGCGCAAGACCTGGCCGACGTGCTGCGGGTGCCGGTTGAGCGCCCCGAATTCGTCGAAACGACCGCACTGGGCGCGGCCATGCTGGCGGCGGTGGGCGTCGGGCTCCACGCCTCGCTCGGTGATGCCGCCAGTGCCATGCGCGGGGCGGTGCAGCAGTTTCTGCCCGGCGGAGAGCCGGCTGCCGCGCGCCGCGATGCCTGGCTGCGCGCGCTGGCTGCGAGTTAGGCCCCGGAACTGCGCACCAGCCGCTCGCGCAGCGCGGCGATCGCACCGGGTGCCGCCTCCTCCCGCGCGCGCCAGCCCCGATCAAGCCGTTTGAGGCGGGCGTGGAACAGTTCGGTCGCCCGGATCAGTTCGCGAATATCGGGTGCCAGCAGCGCGAGCCGGGCCGGATCGCTGTCCGGAAAGTCGGCCAGCCTGCCATAGCGGTGCAGCTGGAAGGCTGAAAGCTCACCCTGGCAATATGCGCGATGGTTCAGCAGCCAGGCCACGGCGTGCATCATCCGCGTTGTGGTGCGCAGCGCCTCGCATGAGAGTGCCAGCCTTGCCGCCTCGGCCTGATCGGCGGCCGTTTCGATCCGGCCAGACAGGGTGAAGGTCAGCCGCACCTCGTCGGCCAGGACCAGGGCTTCACCATAGAGGCTTTCGACGATCCGAGGGTTGATGTTCGCGGCCGTTCCCATTGCCCCCCGCGGGACGGGCGCCTTGTCACCGCGTGAACGGCGGCTTTCGGCGGCCATTTTTGCACTGTCCCGGCGGGAGACGGTTTTACCCCCAAACGGCACGATCAGGCGATGATGTCGGGGATCAGATAGTCTTCCAGCATGGCGATCTGGTCTTTCAGCCGCAGCTTGCGCTTTTTCAGGCGGGCGATCTGCAGCTGGTCGGTGCCGCCGGCACTGGTCAGCGCATCGATCGCCGCGTCGAGGTCACGGTGCTCGACCCGCAGCATTTCCAGGCGCTTTTTCAGCTCCTCTTCGCTCACCAGAGCCTCCCTTTGCCCGTTCAGATGCGGTGCCGATGCGACCCGCCGCAAGTGCCCTGAATGAGTGCTTCGCAAGATAGGCGTAATATGCTTCGATGACAATCGCAGTGACCCCGCCGCATGCCGAGTCGGGAAGTGCGATCTCGGTCTGGCTCCGGTCCTGCCCCATGGGGGCATACGGAGGAGTATCGCCAATGGAACAGTCGCATGTCAGTGCCTTGCAGCTCAAGCACGCCGGACTTGAGCGCAAAATCCAGGATGAGATGAACCGCCCGCTGCCTGACCTTGCGATGATCCAGCAACTCAAACGACGAAAGCTTCGCATCAAGGAAGAGCTTGAGCACTTCTAGCGCTCGCCATCCTTGAGGCGCGCGGCCGGTTGCGGGTCGGGAGGCCCGTCATCGGTTGGCGTCCGGCGCGGCGGACAATTCGGCGCGCCGCAACCGATTGCCGGAAAAGCCTTTTGCCACGCATACGGTTGCGGCTGGCGGCGGCGCGCTTGCTTAGAGCGCAGATTGGGCTAGCAATGGCCTATGCCTGCTTCCGCCGCCTCGGCTGCCCGCACGATCCTGACGCGCCTGCACGACGTCATGGCATCGCGCAGCCGTGCCCAGGCCAAGCTCAACAATGTGGTCGAAGTCATCGGCGAGGGCCTCGATAGCGAGGTCTGTTCGATCTACCTCCTGCGCGAAGGCATGCTCGAGCTGTTCGCCACGCGCGGCCTGGCGCAAGAGGCGGTCCACGTCACGCGGATGGCGGTGGGCGAGGGTCTGGTCGGCACGATCGTCCAGAACACCGAAATGCTCAACCTGGCCGAAGCGACGGCCCACCCGGACTTTTCCTATCGTCCCGAAACGGGCGAGGAAAAGTTCCACTCCTTTGCCGGGGTGCCGATTGTCCGGCGCGAACGGGCTGTCGGCGTGCTCTGCGTCCAGCACGCCGATCCCCGCCGCTATGAAGAGGTAGAGATCGAGGCGCTGCAGACCGTGGCCATGGTGCTGTCGGAACTGATCGCCAATGCCGGTCTGGTGGACGAGGAAGAGGCGCTGCTCAGCCCGGCGATGACCGGGCCGCAACGGCTGACCGGGCTGGCGCTGGTCAAGGGGCTGGCGATCGGTTCGGCCGTGTTCCACCAGCCGCGGATCGCCATCGAACACGTCATGGCCGAAGACCGCGATGCCGAATTGCAGCGCGTCTACCTGGCCTTTGACAAGATGCGCGAACAGATTGACCGGATGGCCAGCCAGGCCGAATTCGGCGTGGGCGGAGAGCATGAGGAAGTGCTCGAGACCTACAAGATGTTCGCCTATGACGAAGGCTGGAGCCGCCGGATCATCGAGGCGATCGATTCCGGCCTGACCGCCGAGGCGGCGATCGAACGCGTGCAGCAGCGCACCCGGATGCGGATGCGGCAGATTGACGATCCGTTGCTGGCGGACCGGATGCACGATCTGGAAGACCTTTCGAACCGCCTGCTGCGGATCGTTTCGGGCCAGATGGGCACGGCGGCGACCATGGGGCTGAAGCAGGATGCGATCCTGATTGCCCGCAACCTCGGCCCGGCCGAACTGCTCGAATATGACAAGCGCCGGCTCAAGGGCGTGGTGCTGGAAGAAGGTTCGCTCACGGCCCACGTGGTGATCGTGGCGCGGGCCATGGGCATTCCGGTGCTGGGCCGGATCCGGTCCTTGCGCGGTGCAATCCGCGATGGCGATCTGCTGCTGCTCGATGCCGATGCCGGCCATGTTACCGCGCGGCCGCAGCCCGCCGTGGTCGATGCCTTCGAGGCGCGCTTTGCCAAAAGCAAGGAGCGCCAGGCCGCCTATGCCAAGCTGCGCGATGTGGAGCCGTTCACCCGCTGCGGCACCCGCATCACGGTGATGATGAACGCCGGCCTGCGCGACGACATGCCCGGCCTCTCGCTGACCGGGGCGGACGGCGTCGGTCTGTTTCGCACAGAGTTCCAGTTCCTGGTTTCGGCCACGCTCCCCGCGCGCGAGCGCCAGACCCGGCTCTATCGCGATGTGCTGGAATCCGCCGGTGACAAGCCGGTGGTGTTCCGCACTGTCGATATCGGCGGAGACAAGGTCCTGCCCTACCTGCGCCATAACGATGGCGAGGATGAGGAAAACCCCGCGATGGGCTGGCGCGCGCTGCGCGTGGCACTGGAGCGCGAAGGCCTGCTCAAGGTTCAGGCGCGCTCCTTGCTGGAAGCGGCGGCCGGACGCACGCTGAACGTGATGTTCCCGATGGTCACCGAGCCGTGGGAATTCGATGCCGCGCGCGAGGTGTTTGAGCGGCAATATGCCTATCTCAAGGGGCAGAAAAAGCTCCTGCCCGAAGCGATCCGTTATGGCGCCATGCTGGAAGTGCCGGCCCTGGCCGAGCAGCTAGACGTGCTGGCACCCAAGCTGTCGTTCCTTTCGATCGGCACCAATGACCTGACCCAGTTCCTGTTCGCGGCAGATCGCGCCAATCCCAAGCTGGCCGAACGCTACGACTGGCTAAGCCCGGCAATCCTGCGGTTCCTGAAGCGCGTGATGCAGTCGGTGGCCGGGCATAATGTTGACGTCACGGTCTGCGGTGAAATGGGGGGGCGCCGGCTTGAGGCGCTGGCCCTGCTTGGCATCGGCATCCGCCGCCTCTCGATCACCCCGGCCGGGGTGGGGCCGATCAAGGAACTGGTGCGCAAGGTGGATCTGGAAGAGATCACGGCTGCCATGAATGGCTGGCTTTCGGCCCCGCCGCGGGACCTGCGCGCGGCGCTGGTTGCCTGGGCGCAGGAACGCGGGATCGATTGCGATTGATCCCCGGCTGGCCGTGAATTGCGGCCGGATTGTCGCTGGCGCGGCACGGCCCATGCAATTTCCATTGACTTGGAACGGCAATCGGCGATGGTCTGGCCCGTGGGGCAGGATCGCAGATACGGCATGGGTTCCGGGGTCTAAATGTTTGATAAGATAGAAGAGCAAGAGGCGCAGCTGCCGCTTGACGGGGCTGGCGCGCAGCTTGCCCGGGCGCGTGTTGCCGCCGGCAAATCACTGGCCGATGTGGCGCAAATCACCCGCATTTCAGAGCGCCAGCTGGCCGCGATCGAGGCCGGCAATTATGCCGCCCTGCCATCGCGGGCCTATTCGGTCGGATTTGCCCGGACTTATGCCAAGGCGGTGGGGCTGGATGGCAATGCCATTGTTGCCCTGGTGCGCGAAGAGCTGGCCCAGCATGAGCCGGACAGCGCCCGGCGCACCCTGCCGGCCTTCGAGCCTGGCGACCCGGCGCGGCTGCCGGGGCGGCGGGTTGCCTGGCTGGCTGGGCTTGGCTTGGTGCTGGTGCTGATCGCGGGTTTCCTGGTCTGGCCCAGCCTCTATGCGCCCGGTGGCACCCTGCCTTCGATCCTGCCCAGTCCGACTACCAGCCCCGCCCCCGCCCGGGCGCCTGCTGCGGCGGTGCCTGGCACTGAACCGGTGGTCTTTACCGCCACCAGCGACAAGGTGTGGGTTCGCTTTGCCGACGGCGCCGGCCAGCAATTGCTGCAAAAGGAACTGGCGCTTGGAGAAAGCTGGACCGTGCCGGCAACGGCGGCAGTAACCCTGACTACCGCCCGTCCTGCTGCCTTGGCCGTGACCATTGGGGGCCGCCCGGTCCCGCCGCTGGCGATCACCGATCAGCCCTTGCGCGATGTGCCGGTTACCGCAGCAGCCTTGCTGGCGCGGGCGGCGCCAGGGCCGGTTCCGGCAGCACCTGCCACGGCGGCGATGGCAAGCACGCCCGCGCCGCGCCGCCAGAGCCGTGCGGCCCGCAGCGCGGCCGAGCAGAGCCCCCCGGCCGCTCCGGCTGCCGAGCCGAGCGCGTCCGCGCCGCCGCCAGCAACCGGCCCGGCCGCCGTAACTGCGGATAGCCAGGGCTAATTGCTCGACAGGAATGTTTCGAAACGGCTATGCCGGTGAAAATACCGGTAGAATTGCCGACGACGTGCCGCCACGGCGGCTTGTGTGAATGGGAATAGGCATATGAAGACACTTGCGGCACTGCATCGACCGCTTCTGGCCGCACTGGCGATCGCGCTTGCGGCGCCGGTCATCGCGCAAAACAACGCAGCGGATCCCAATGCTGAAGCGCGCGTCCGCAAGCTGGAGGCCGAAGTGCGCGCCTTGCAGCGGCAGGTCTTTCCGGGCGGCGACGGCAAGTATTTCCCGCCACTGGCCCAGCCGGGTCAGCCGGCTGCTGCGGTGACCGGCACGCCGGCATCCACTCCGGTGGCCGATCTGCTGGTCAAGGTTGATGCGATCGAGGCTCAGCTCGCTCGGTTGACCGCGCAACAGGAAGAAAACGGCAACAAGCTATCGCAACTGGAAGCCAAGCTGG
>CAWUNP010000075.1:0-6820 GCA_963923805.1 uncultured Novosphingobium sp.
GTCTTGGCCTGGGTGATATAGCGCAGCTTGATCCGGCGGCCGCCGGGCGCTGGCGGCGGGTTCTTCGCCAGGGCATCATCAAACCAGCGGTTCAGCGCCGCGGTTGGCACGCGCCGCGACCAGGCATCGCGCAGTTCAAAGGCAGCGCGGATCAGGTCATCCAGCCCCTTGCCGGTGCGCGCCGACACGGCAAGGAGCGGCAGGCCCTTAACCTGGCTCAGACCATCGTCGAGCGCCTTGCGGATCCCGTTGAACAGGCCGGATGCGTCCTCGGCCACGTCCCACTTGTTGATCGCGATCATCAGCGCGCGGCCTTCTTCCAGCACCATGCTGGCGATCTTGAGGTCCTGGTGTTCCAGCCCGCGGGTCGCATCGAGCAACAGCACGACCACTTCGGCAAAATCGATCGCATGGCGCGCATCGGCCACGGCCAGCTTTTCCAGCTTGTCGACCACCAGCGCCTTCTTGCGCATCCCGGCCGTATCGATCAGCCGCACCGGACGCCCTTCGTCGCCAGCCGGATCGTGCCAGTTCCAGTCGATCGCGATCGAATCGCGGGTGATCCCGGCTTCAGGCCCGGTCAGCAACCGGTCCTCGTTCAGGAAGCGGTTGATCAGGGTCGATTTGCCGGCGTTCGGACGGCCAACGATGGCGAGTTTGAGCACGGCCTTGGTATCGTACTCTTCTTCGTCATCCAGATCGGCAGCGATGGCCGCCTCGGCCTCCATCTCGAGCTGGCGCTCGTTAAGGTGGGGCAGCAAGGCTTCGAACAGGTCAGCCATGCCCTGGCCATGCTCGGCCGAAAGCGGGACCGGATCGCCCAGCCCGAGCGAGAACGCTTCGTAAAGGCCGTGGTCGCCCGACTTGCCTTCGGCCTTGTTGGCCACCAGCACGATCGGCACGTCGCATTGGCGCAGGTGCCGGGCGATTTCCTCGTCCAGCGGGGTCAGGCCGGCGCGGGCATCGATCACGAACAGTGCAACGTCGGCTCCGACCAGCGCCGCCTCGGTCTGCTGGCGCATCCGGCCCGGCAAGGAGTTCTCATCCTCGTCTTCCCAGCCGGCCGTATCGACGATGGTGAAATCGAGGCCCAGCAGGTGCGCTTCGCCAAACCGGCGGTCGCGCGTCACCCCCGGCTGGTCATCGACCAGCGCCAGCTTCTTGCCGACCAGCCGGTTCCACAGCGTGGACTTGCCGACGTTCGGGCGCCCGATGATAATGACCTGGGGGAGTTTCACGGTGCCAGCCCTGACCGCTCCGCCTGCATTTTGCAAGCTGCACTGTGGTTACTTACTACGGTTTTAACCCTTCCGACGAGCCGCGCGTTAACCCGAATGCGACAAAACGCGCGCCATGATTTGGCTCCGTTCGATCTTTCCTGCGCTTTTGCTGCTGGTCCTGGCCGCTGGCCCGGCCCAGGCGCGCGCTATCGACATTAACGATAGCGATGCCGGCGGTGCAGCGATCGATGGCCTGCCGCCCTATCTGCAATGCGTGCCTTATGCCCGGCAGGTTTCCGGCATCCGGATCTATGGCGATGCCCACACCTGGTGGGATCAGGCCGAAGGGCGCTATGCCCGCGGCACCAAGCCCAAGGTGGGCGCCGTCATGGCATTCCAGCCCAATGGCAATTCGCGGCTTGGCCATGTCGCGGCCGTCAGCAAGGTCATCGATTCGCGCACCGTGCTGATCCGCCACGCGAACTGGAGCCCAATCAACGGCCGCCGCGGCCAGATCGAGGACAATGTCCAGGCGGTCGACGTCTCGCCCGAGAACGATTGGAGCGCGGTGCGCGTCTGGTATGGCCCGAGCCAAGCCCTGGGCAGCACGCAATGGCCGCTGGCCGGGTTTATCTATCCGACGAAGCCGAAAGGCGACGAGCGCCTGCTGCGCAAGCCGGCCGTGGCCAAGGCGGCAGCCCAGCCCGTCAAGCCACCCAAGGGCGAACTGGCCGCGCGCGATGGCGATCCCATCGCGGCGATCATCAAGCGTGAGCTGGGGATTTAGGCCTTGGCAACCGGCGGATTATCGCCCAGGTCCTCAAACCAGGCTTCGACCGGACCGTTAAGCTTGAGCGTCAGCGGCTGGCCATGGCGATCCATGGTCTTGCCGGCCTGAACCCGCACCCAGCCTTCGGAAATCGAGTATTCCTCGACATTGGTGCGGACCACACCCTTGAAGCGGATGCCAACGCCGCGCATCAGCACGTCCTGATCGAAATAGGGGCTGCGCGGGCTGATCGCGAGGCGATCGGGCGGCACATCGGCGCCAGTGGCGGGCTTGGCTGGGGTTTCTTCGCTCATGCCTGCGCCTCTATCCGGGTTTCCCCGCTTGTCAATTCGCGCGGGTGCCTTTAAGGGCCGCGTTCCGCACGGAAGTGGGCGCGTAGCTCAGCGGTAGAGCACACCCTTCACACGGGTGGGGTCACAGGTTCAATCCCTGTCGCGCCCACCACTTCCACCGTCCCTTGATACCTCGGCAATTGGCGGGCATAGGCCTGAACCATGCATGATATCCGCCTGATCCGCGACGATCCCGCCGCCTTTGACGCCGCCCTTGCCCGCCGTGGGGTTCAGCCGCTGTCGGCTTCGATTCTGGCACTGGACACCGCGCGCCGCGGGGTGGCAACGGCCATGCAAGAGGCACAGAACCGCCGCAACGAGGCGTCTAAAGCGATTGGCGCGGCGATGGGACGCGGTGACACTGCCGAGGCCGAACGGCTCAAGGCCGAAGTGGCCGAGATCAAGGTCACCCTGCCCAGGCTGGAACAGGAAGACCGCGAGCTGTCCGCCAGCCTGCAGGACGCCCTCGCAGCCCACCCCAACCTGCCCGATCCGACCGTCCCCGATGGCGAGGACGAGACGCAGAATGTCGAAGTCAGCCGCTGGGGCACTCCGCGCACCTTTGACTTCACGCCGAAGGAACACGCCGATCTCGGCCCGGCGCTCGGCCTCGATTTTGAAACGGGCGCAGCGATTTCCGGCGCGCGCTTTACCTTCCTGCGCGGCCAGATGGCCCGGCTGCAGCGTGCATTGGGCCAGTTCATGCTGGACCAGCAGACGCTGGTGAACGGCCATATTGAATGCGCCACCCCGCTGCTGGTGCGCGAGGAATCGCTATTCGGCACCGGCCAGTTGCCGAAATTTGCCGAGGACAATTTCCAGACGACCGACGGGCGCTGGCTGATCCCGACGGCCGAAGTCTCGCTGACCAATTCGGTGCGTGAGCAGATCCTCGATGGCGCCGCCCTGCCGCTTCGCCTCACCGCGCTGACCCCCTGCTTCCGCAGCGAAGCCGGGGCTGCCGGCAAGGACACCCGCGGCTACATCCGCCAGCACCAGTTCGAAAAGGTTGAACTGGTCACCATCTGTGCGCCCGACCAGTCGGAAGCCGAGCACGAGCGGATGACAGCGGCGGCCGAATCGATCCTGCAGGCGCTGGAGCTGCCCTATCGCAAGGTCCTGCTCTGCGCCGGGGACATGGGCTTCACCGCGAAGAAGACCTTCGACCTTGAGGTCTGGCTGCCCGGTCAGGATGCCTACCGCGAGATCAGTTCTTGCTCCAACTGCGGCGATTTCCAGGCGCGGCGGATGAACACCCGCTATCGCCCGGCCGGTGACAAGGCCAAGCCCGAATTCGTTCACACGCTTAATGGCTCTGGCCTTGCGGTTGGTCGGACGCTGGTGGCCGTGCTGGAGAATTACCAGCAGGAAGATGGTTCGGTAGAAATTCCGGCGGCACTGCGGCCTTACATGGGCGGAATCGACCGGCTTACCCCACTCTGACCCGAAAGGTCGCCATGCGCATCCTCCTGACCAACGACGACGGGATCTTCGCCCCGGGCCTGGCCGTGCTGGAGGCGATCGCGCGGCAGTTTTCGGATGACGTATGGATCGTTGCTCCGGCCGAAGAACAGTCAGGCGCGGGCCACTCGCTCACGCTGTCGCGCCCGGTTCGGCTGCGCCAGCATGATGAGCGGCGGTTTTCGGTCGCCGGTACGCCAACCGATTCAGTCATGATGGCCCTGCGCGAGGTTATGCCCGCCGCGCCCGACCTGATCCTGTCGGGCGTTAACCGCGGCGCCAACCTGGGCGATGACGTGACCTATTCCGGCACCGTCTCCGCCGCGATCGAGGGCGCGCTGGCCGGCATCCGCTCGATCGCGCTGAGCCAGGTCTATGCCAGCGAAGGGATGGGCGATGCCGTGCCCTTTGGCGCAGCCGAAGCCTGGGGGGCCAGGGTCGTCGCCCCGCTGCTTGAGGCGCCCTTCGCCCCGCGCACGCTGGTCAATGTCAATTTCCCGGCGATCCCGGCCGATCAGGTCAAGGGCATCCGCGTGGTCCGGCAGGGCTTCCATGACTATTCGCGCGGCACAGTTGTGGAAGGAATCGATCCGCGCGGTTATCGCTATTTTTGGTTTGGTCTTAATGGTATAGAGCATACCCCCGGTCATTCGACCGATCTTGAGGCAATCCAGGATGGCTTTGTGGCGGTAACACCTTTGCAACTCGATTTGACCCACGAGGGTTCGCTTTCCGAATTGGCGGGACGCTTCAGCTGATGCGCCGGGCCGGTATCGCGCTGGCCCTTCTCGGGCTGGCCGCCGCCCCGCTCTTGGCAGATGCTGATCCCAAGACGGCAACCGAACATGTGGTGAAACCCGGTGAGACACTGGGCGGCATTGCCAATCGCGCGGCCGTGCCGCGATTGCTGATCATCGAAGCCAACGGGCTGAAGGAACCCTATGTGGTGCGCGCCGGGCAAAAGCTGGTCATCCCGCGCCGCCGCAGCCACACGGTCAAGGATGGCGAAACCACCCTGGGCATTGCGCTCGATTATGGCGTGACCTGGTCCACCATCGCCGCGGCCAATGGGCTCGATCCCAAAAAGCCGGTCAGGGCAGGGCAGAAACTGGTGATCCCGACCCTGTCCAAGGCACCAGCGGTTATCCCAGCCGCAACGCCCGCATCGGCCCCGGCCCGGCCAAGCACCGCTGCAACACCCAGGCAGGCGCCCGATCCCGGCCCGGCGCCGGGCTCACCCGAAACCAGCGCGCAACCACCCGCCAAACTGGCCTGGCCAATCAAGGGCGCGATCGCCCGCGCCTTCGCCGCGCGCGGCGGGGACAAGCCGTTTCACGATGGGATCGACATCAAGGCCGCGCAAGGCTCTGCCGCCCGTGCCGCTGCGGCGGGAACCGTGATCTTCGCCGGTCAGGGGCCGAAGGAGTATGGCCTGACGGTGATCATCCACCACGGCGGCCGCTGGACCACGACCTATTCGTTCCTCGACAAGATCACCGTCCGCGACGGCGACAAGGTCAAGGCGAACGAACGCGTCGGTCTGGTCGGGCAGACCGGCCTTGCCAGTGAGCCCCAGCTCCACTTCGAACTGCGCCGCAACCGCGTCGCGCTCGATCCGGTCAAATATCTGCCGACCGCGGACTAAAGCGGTTTGAAGGTCACCTTCAGCCCGTCCTTGGGCTTGGGAATCGGCCAGGCCTGCCATTCGGGTTCATAACCGGGCGCGATTTCGATCTGGTAGCGACTGAGCAGGTGGGCCATCAGCACCTTCACCTGCATATAGGCGAAGTGCAGCCCCAGGCACATGTGCGCCCCGCCGCCGAACGGCACCCAGGCGTATTTGTGCCGCTTGGCGACCTGCTCTGGCGTGAAGCGCAGCGGATCGAACTTGTGCGGTTCGCTCCAATGCTCTTCTTCCATGTGGACCGCCGCCGGGCTGATGCCGACCGGCGTGCCAGCCGGCACGCGCACGCCCTTGAAGGTGAAGTCCTTCAAAGCGCGGCGCGGCAGCGAGGGAACCGGCGGGATCAGCCGCAGGGCTTCCTTGAAGGCCATCTCGGTCAGGTCCAGCTTGCCCAGATCGTCATAGGACAGCGGCCGCCCTTCACCGCCAGTCACGGCGATGATTTCGACGCGCAGCCGGTCCTGCCATTCGGGGTTCTTGGCCAGCAGCCAGACCAGCGAAGTGGCCGAGCTGGTGATCGTGTCATGCGCGGCCATCATCAGGAAGATCATGTGATCGACCACTTCGTCGACCGGCAGCAGCGACCCATCTTCACGCGTGGCGGTGGCGAACTGGCTGAACATGTCCTGCCCGCCGCCGGCCTCGCGGCGCTTCAGCGTTTCGCGGGTGAAGTAATCGAGCAGGAACTTGCGCCCCGCCACGCCCCGGCCCATCGCCGTGAAGGGCAGCGGCTTGCGGACCACGCCAATCGAGGCCTGGACCATGTCGACGAAGGCCTTGTTGATCGCATCGGCTTCCGGCCCCAGCGGCACTCCCAGGAAGCTGTCTGCCGCCAGATCCAGCGTGAGCTGCTTGATCGCCGGGTAGAACAGGATGTCCTTGCCGCGCCATTCTTCGGCCCGGGCAGAAATCCCGGCATTGAGCGCGCCCGAATAGTGGCGCATCGGCGCCGGCTTGAATGCGATCGACAGCGCGCGGCGATCGGCGCGGTGGTGATCGAAATCGAGCAGCATCAGCCCGCGCGGGAACAGCAGGTCCAGCACCGGGCCCCAGCCCTGCTCGGACGAGAAGATCTTCTCCCGGTCAAACAGCACCAGTTCGTTCGCATCGGCCCCGAACATGATCACGCCGCGGCGGCCAAAGCTGTTGTTGCGATAGATGTCGCCATATTTGGCGCGCATCCGGTTGCCGAAGCCCGAAGGGTCGGCCAGCAGTTCCAGCGTGTTGCCCAGGATCGGCCAGCCGTCTTCGCCCGGGATATGGGCTAGCGCGTCCTTTGGCTGGGTCTGGCTCCAGTGGGTGAACTTGGGGGCATCGGGGGCAAGGGTAGCCA